>JBATUU010000147.1:0-3226 GCA_049671385.1 Ornithinimicrobium sp.
CAGCTGGGCATCGCTGATGCCGTCCACGCTCGTCAGTCGCTCGCGCAGCCACGCCAGCACCTGGGGCTGGGTCATCAGCGGGACCGGCTTCCCCCGCTGTCCCAGCACTCCGTGCTGCGACACGTAGAGCGTGGCGGCGGCCATGACCTCTCCGGTGCGCTCCGCGTGTGCCTGGCAGTCCTCGGGCAGGGGGAGCCGGTCGTAGTTCGGCTCGGTGGCGTCCAGGGCATCAACCTGTTCCGGGGTCAGCCAGGCCAGCGAGTATGCCGCGTCGTCACCGGACCGGAACGGTGCGGCGGCAACGAAGCCCGTGCGGCTCAGGTGCGCGGAGTGCCCAACCGATAGGTGGGTGACCCGGCACACCTCGACGTGCACCAGGGGTCGACCCGCTCCCACCAGGGCGTTCAGCTTGTCGCCCAGGACCCCTGGGGAGGCGTTGGAGCCCACGGCGAGCACAGGTACCCGCCCGACCCGAAGCTCGGCATCCCACGGACCTTCAACCCACCCCTCGGGGCCGATCGTGCCGTCGCGCAACGGAGTCGGCCAGGGGTAGGCCCCGGGTTCACGGATGCTCATGTGCGCTCGGCGGGACTTGAACCCGCACACCCGAAGGCACAGGAACCTAAATCCTGCGTGTCTGCCAATTCCACCACGAGCGCCTGACGTCGATGATATGCCGTCACTTCTGCGGCCGGTGCACCGTGGAACCGTCGTTGAAGATAGTGAAGATCACAGGTTTTCTTGACATGCTGAGCAGGTGGTGAGGCTGAGGCGCTGGTTGCGCCGCATTGGCTACGACATCATCGGCTGGACGCTGATGGTCGTTGGTGTCATCTTGATGCCCCTGCCCGGGCCCGGGACCCTCATCGTTGTCACTGGCCTGATCATCCTGGCCCAAAACAATGTCTGGGCCGAGCGCCGGTTGGCCCCGGCCAAGAGACAGGCGATCCGTGCTGCCAAAGAGGGTGTGCGCACGTGGCCCAGAGTCCTGACGAGCGCGCTCGGCGCTATGGGCGTGGTGTGCGTTGGCGTGATCTATGTCTGGTCGCCGCCGCCCCCTAGTTTTTGGCCATTGACCGAACGATGGTGGCTTTTTGGCGGGGCGGCAGCCGGAGTCAGCATCATCCTCTCGGGGCTGATCGCCCTGGGCCTGCTGATCTACAGTGTGAAGCGGTTTCGCGGCGACCGCGACCCGCTGCGTCAGGCCCGCGCGACCGAGGTCGAGGGCTAAGCCTCAGCTCTCAGAAAGTCCCAACGCCTTGGACAGCATGGCCACGTGTCCGCTTGCTTTCACGTTGTGCTTGGCCATGACCACGTGGTGTTTCTCATCAAGGACCACTGTCGAACGGATGACGCCAACCACCGTCTTGCCATACAACTTCTTCTCGCCGTAGGCGCCGTAGGCGCGCAACACGTCCTTGCTGGGATCGGACAGCAGCGGGAAGGTCAACGCCTCCTGCTCCTCGAAGGAGGCCAGCTTGCTGGGCGCATCGGGGGAGATGCCCACCACCGCATACCCGTGCTCGGTGAACACCGTGTGGTTGTCCCGAAAATCGCATGCCTGTGTCGTGCACCCAGGGGTCATCGCCGCCGGATAGAAATAGATGATGACTTTGCGGCCCTCATAGTCCGAGAGGCTGACGCTCTCGCCGTGGGCATCGGTCAGTGACCAGTCCGGCGCTGGTGCATCCATCTCTAGCGCTGACGTGGGTGTCATGAGAGTCTCCATCGACGTTTCGGGGGTGTTCTGCGTTATCGTCTCAGGCGGAAGGCATCCCCGCGATCACAGCTCTCACCACCTCATCCCGAAGGACTATTCATGGCCGACAAGCAGACGCCCCGCTCCGAAAAAGAGATCGAGGCTGACCTCTCGGCCACTCGCGACCGACTGGCGCGCACCGTCGACCAGTTGACGTTCCGCGCCAGCCCGGCCGAGGTCAAGCGTCGCCAGGTCGACAAGATGAAGGCCAAGACCAACGAGGTCGCCTACGACGACGAGGGCAAGCCCAGGATGGATCTGCTGGCCATGGCGCTCGCAGGCGTATCCGGGGTGGCGCTGCTGCTCGGCGGAGCCCGTCGCCTCCTACACAAGCGCTGACGCTGCAGGTCGCCGGTGATCGTTGACCAGGCGGTTTATCGGGACGGTCAACGATCAGCCTGCAGTGACCTCAGCGGCGACTTGGCGGCCGTGCGCGAGTCGGGCGACGGCTTCCTTTGGGTGGGGCTGAAAGACCCGACGGAGTCCGAGTTCGACCAGGTCAATGCCGACCTCAATCTGCATCCGCTGGCTGTGGCGGACGCGATCAACGGCAAGCAGCGGGTCAAGATCGAGGCGTACGACCAAACCCATTTCGCGGTGCTGCGGACCCTGCGCTACGTCGAGGAGACCTCGGATATCGAGACCGGCGAGGTGATGATCTTTGTCGGTGACCGCTTCGTGGTGACCGTTCGCACTGGGGAAGCGGCGCCACTGGTTGGGGTGCGTCGACGGTTCGAGACTCGCCCCGAGTTGTTGGCTGAGTCCGGCCCGCTGTCGGTGTTCCACGCCGTGCTCGACACCATCGTCGACACCTACCGAGAGATCGACGCCGAAGTGCTGCGCGACCTCAACGAGATCGAAAAGTCGGTCTTCAGTCCGCACGACGCCGCGAGCTCATCGACGATCTATCTGCTCAAGCGTGAGGTGTTGGAGTTCCGCCGGGCCGCACAACCCCTGCTGGAGCCGCTGCGTGCGTTGTACCAAGACCAGCGGGTCATCACCTCTGAAGAACTGCGGTTGCAGTTTCGCGATGTCGGGGACCATCTGACCCACGTGGTGGAGCACATCGACTCCTACGACAACTTGCTGACCGATGTGCTCAACGCCCACCTGGCCCAAGTCGGTGTGCAACAGAACGACGACATGCGCAAGATCAGTGCCTGGGTAGCCATCGCTGCAGTGCCCACCCTGTTGGCAGGAGTCTTCGGCATGAACTTCGAGCACATGCCAGGGCTGGGTTGGACCTGGGGCTACCCACTGGCACTGCTCTTGATGCTCAGCATCTGCTTGGCGCTCTACCGCGCCTTTCGCCGCTCCGGCTGGCTCTAACCGACCTCGTCCCGCGCGGCCACGAAGGCCGCCACACAGTCCCGAACGTCTTGCTCAGAATGTGCGGCCGAGAGTTGGACTCTGATCCGGGCTTGCCCGCGGGGCACGACGGGAAAGCTGAACGCGATCACATAGACC
>JBATUU010000148.1:0-1902 GCA_049671385.1 Ornithinimicrobium sp.
CCCTGGATGAGGCACTGGCCGCTGCTCATACGGTCGGCATGCCCGTGGTCCTCAAGACTGCCGCACCGGGCATCCTGCACAAGTCCGACATGAATGGAGTCGCGCTGAACCTCTTCGATGAGGAAGCGGTGCGTGCTGCATACCTGGACATTGCAGAGCGTCTTGGCCCCGAGGTCATCATCGCCCCGATGACCATTCCGGGTGTCGAGCTGGCGCTCGGTGTCGTCCGTGATCCACAGTTCGGTTCGATGGTGCTCGTGGCCGGTGGCGGCGTCTTCATCGAAGTGCTCGGCGACCGCCAACTCGGTCTGGTCCCGATCGACCCACCGATCGCGAAACGAATGATCGACAAGCTCGCGATCAAGCCCATCCTCGACGGGATCCGCGGGCGTCCGGCGCTGGATATCGATGCCGTGGCGACCGCCCTGGTGGCATTATCTGACCTAGCCGCTGACCTCGGCGACCTCATCGCCGAGCTCGACGTCAACCCCCTTGCCGTGAGCACCGAAGGCTGCATGGCTCTCGACGCACTCGTCATACCGACCGCACTTCAGGAGAATTCATGACCTCGTCGTTCAACGCCCTTGTGATCCGAGAGACCGATGGCGACCAGCAGGTGGCGGTCGAGGAGTTGACCGACGACGACCTGCGCCACGGCGAGGGCTACCTCACGGTGGATGTCGAGTACTCGAGCCTGAACTACAAGGACGGTATGGCGCTCGGCGGCAAGGCACGGATCGTCCGCGAGTTCCCGATGGTGCCCGGTATCGACTTCGCCGGGACGGTTGCGACTGACGAGTCGGACCGCTTCGCAGTCGGTGACCCGGTCATCTTGACCGGCTGGGGTGTTGGCGAGCGGTACTGGGGTGGCTACTCCCAGCGGCAACGCGTCAACGCCGACTGGTTGGTCGCCCGGCCGGAGTCGATGAGCGCCCTGTCGTCGATGGCCATCGGCACCGCTGGTTTGACCGCCATGTTGTGCGTGCTTGCGCTTGAGGACGGCGGTGTCACACCGGAGAGCGGGCCGATCGTCGTGACCGGAGCCGCTGGTGGCGTGGGCAGTGTCGCCGTTGCTCTGTTGGCGGCCCGCGGGTATGCAGTAACGGCAGTGACGGGGCGCAGTGAGCAGCACGACTACCTACGCTCACTCGGCGCGACCGACCTGCTGTCGCGCGAAGAGATGACCGCCACACCGAAGCCGCTGGAGCGCGAGACCTGGGCCGGGGCGGTCGACACAGTCGGCTCGACCATGTTGGCCAAGGTGTTGGCGCAGATGTCGTATCAGGGAGTTGTCACGGCCTGCGGTTTGGCTGGCGGGGTGGACCTCCCCGCGACGGTCATGCCCTTCATCCTGCGCGGTGTCCGCTTGCAGGGCATCGACTCGGTGCAGGCTCCGCTCGCCAGCAGGGAACGCGCGTGGGCGTCGTTGGCCGTGGAGTTGCCGAGCGACATGTTGGAGTCGATGACCGAGGTCGTCAGCCTCAGCGATGTCAGTGCTCGCGGCGCCGACATACTCGCCGGACAGGTTCGTGGCCGCGTCGTGGTCGACCCCAACTCACCCTCGTCCTAGAGTCCGAGCAGCAGGGCAGCGCCAGCAATGGCACACGCGATGGTCACGAGAGCGAAGAGGCCGATCCACATCGGAGCCGGCAGCCCGGTCAGCCTCGCCAGTTGAGCGGCATCGGAGGTTGAGTCCCACCGGCCCGAGGCGCTGGCCCGGCGACGCGTCGAGGACAGCTCCACAACGGATCGTGGAGCCGCCAGAAGCAACATCCACACCAGCGCGTAGGCAATGGCGGAGGCCACAACGGCCGGCAGCGTCCACGTCACAACGGCCACGCTGACACCGATGGTCAGCAGCACCCCGAGCCCGTAGAGATTGCGGACGAACAGCACTAACAC
>JBATUU010000149.1:0-6641 GCA_049671385.1 Ornithinimicrobium sp.
GGCCAATGTTCGCTGATCTATCGGGCGCCAGGGGACTCCTGCCTTCCGACTGGGTCGTCGACTCCGTTCCGGCGGCGGTGGAGCGCATCCGGGCGCTGGCGCGGGAGCCGGCCTGGACGACGGCCTCATCACATGCCCGCCGCACGGTTCGCGAAAGGTTCAATCACGAAGACGCCGGGCTGGCTTACAATCGTGTGGTCCTTGACGCCATCGACCGCCGCTGAATTTATCCCGTGTAGCGCTCGGCATCGCTCTCGACTGCCCCTGAAACTACCCCGGTGCCACCGAGAATCACGATGCGATCTGGGTTGAGGTCGCTGAGCGCGTCTTTGGTCGCGCTCGGCAGCGAGTACTTACGGGTGAGCAGCACCGGCCCGCCCATGCTTCCTGCCCTCGCCGCGCCGGTCAGGGCATCCGGGTAGTCAGAGCTTGTGGCGAGATAGACGACATCGACGCCTCTGGGGTAGTAACCAGCCAGGTTGGCGGCAACCTGATGAGAGTTGCCACCGCCGACACGGTAGACACCGCCGGAGCCGGCATAGCGCTTCAGTTCGCGTTCCACAGCTCCGCTGACCGAGTTGTAACTCCCGACGATGGTAATTCTGCCGGGCTTCAAGCGGCGCAGTGCGGCCTTCGTCTCGCTAGGCAGGGCACCCGAGCGCGTCAACAGCATCGGGCCGTTGTTGCGGCCGGCGCGAGCAGCGCCGACGAGGGCATCCGGGAAGTCCCCGCCGGTAGAGATGTAGGCCACTGACACGCCACTGCTGAACCGCTCCGAAACCTCCGCGGCAGTGCCGTACCGGTTGCTGTCAGACAGCCGTCGCACTCCGCCGTTGCCCGCGTACTGCTTCAGCGCGGAGTAAACAGAGCTGTTGACCGCTCCGCGACCTCCCACCACATAGATCCGCCAGGGGTCGATCCGGCTGAGTTGACGACGAGTGGCTGTGGGCAGGGTGCTTTTGCCGGTGAGCAGGACCGGGTTGTCATAGGTGCCCGCTGCTGCACTGGCAGCCAGCGCGTCCGGGTAGTTCTCACCGGTCGTGACGTAGACGCGCCCACCCTTTGGGTATTGCGCCGCGATCTCTGCTGCGGTGCGATAGCGGTTGGTGCCAGCGAGTCGCGAGACCGCCGTAGAGCTCACCGTCGGCACTCCGGCCGACTCCATGTAGGACCATGTCGATTTGTCCAAGACCCCGGTCCAGGGCAGGTCGTTGCGGCGCTGGTAGGCCAACAGCGACTTAGTCGTGGAAGGTCCGAAGGAACCATCGACTTCGGAGCCGGTGAAGCCCAAGTACCGCTGCGCGGTTGACACGTTGCTGCCCCGGGCACCCGGCAACGTCACCGGGTACGACGCTGGCGGTGGGTTGGGCAGGTTGGTACTGCAGGAGCGCGTGTTCCGCCCGGCATAGCGCGGCGCATACGCTCCGGCAAACACTCGGCAGGTGCCGTGGTCCACGGTGGTGACTGGGGTTCCGTCCCACCAGGAGGTGCGCTTCATCGCCCCGTCCCACGTGAACGAGATGTGCAGGTGATCGGTATGCGGGCTGGGACCGGTGTAGGTGCGCCAGGAGCCGGGGCTGTACAGATACCAGGAGCGACGGTTCCAGATCACGGACTGCACACCGAACCGGCGCGCCATCTCACCGTTGTTGGCCGTGAGCCAGGACGCGACGGCGTCACCGATCGCCTTGTCGGCTGAGTCGTAGGCATCCATCGACCAGTCGACAGCCCGACCCTCGCCGTGCTGGCTGGTGTTGTTCACCTTGCAGGAGCGGGAGGTGTAGTAGCGCGGTCGGTCGTAGTGCTGACTGACCAGCTCGGCGAAAGCCACCATCCCCGGCTTGTCGTTGGGGTCGCAGGAATAGGAATACTGCCACCCAGGGGCCGCGTCCAAAGTTCTGGGCAAGGACTTGGTAGGGGGCGCCGGCACCGCATCGGTGCTCGGATTGATGTCCGCGCCGAAGGTGTCCTTCGACGGCATTCCGGTGCTCGGAGTGATCTTCTCGGCCTCAGTGACCCCCAACCACTCACCCGGTAGGTCCTCCAGATCCGGTGCCATACCTTCAAGCGAACCGGGCTCGACCGGGACATCGCCTAACTCTTCTGCTTCTGAGTCCACGGTGTAGGGCGTGGCGTCGCTCGAACCGTCCTCGTCGTGATGGCCGTGACCGTGGTCAGCGGGCTCAGGGTCGATTTGGTCGGCTGTCGCACCGGCCGGAGCGATCAGCGACAAGGAGGCGATCAGGCCAACCACCACGTAGCGGCGTGGGGCAGTGTTGAACGAGACAAAAAAACGCATGTGTAACGGCTACCTTTCACGCACCGAATATGGCACGAAGAAAGCAACCCAGGACGGGAGTCTTCGGAATGACAGTGGTCAGGCACTGCCCAATAGCTATTCGGTGTCGACAGGGAAGGTAACCGCTATCAACGAGCGAGAGCAACACGCCAAACAATCGTAAAACATCAACAAAAAGGCGGGTGACCTGCGATCATGCGCCCTTAGTCGATGGTCGATCGGCTGACAAAGATTACTCAATTTGCGTCAGGGAGTAGTCCTCTTTACTCAACACTTACGACGTAATGGAACCATTGCGATCAGTTTCAGACAGTCACGTCATCGCGAATAAACGCCTCGACCTGCTCGCGCCCCAAAGCATCTGGCAACTGCTGCGGCGGGGACTTCATCAGGTAGGCCGACGCCGAGAGCACTGGACCGCCGACACCGCGGTCCTTGGCGATCTTGGCCGCGCGAATGGCATCGATGATGATGCCGGCCGAGTTCGGGGAGTCCCACACTTCGAGCTTGTACTCCAAGTTGAGCGGGACGTCGCCGAAGGCCCGGCCTTCGAGACGCACATACGCCCACTTGCGGTCATCGAGCCACTGCACGTAGTCGCTGGGGCCGATGTGAACGTTGCGAGCGCCCAGGTCATGGCTGATGTTGCTTGTGACGGCTTGTGTCTTGGAGACCTTCTTGGACTCCAAGCGGTCGCGCTCCAACATGTTCTTGAAGTCCATGTTGCCGCCGACGTTGAGCTGGTAGGTCCGGTCCAGCACGACACCGCGCTCCTCGAACAGGTGAGCCATCACCCGGTGGGTGATGGTGGCACCAACCTGGGACTTGATGTCGTCACCGATGATCGGCACACCGGCGTCGGTGAACTTCTTGGCCCACTCGGGGTCTGAGGCGATGAAGACCGGCAACGCGTTGACAAAGGCGACTCCGGCGTCGATCGCGCATTGGGCATAGAACTTGTCGGCTTCTTCGGAACCGACGGGGAGGTAGGAAACCAGCACATCGACCTCGGACTCGCGCAGGCTGGCCACGACATCCACGGGGTCTGCGTCCGACTCCTCGATAGTCTCGGCGTAGTACCGCCCGATGCCATCCAGGGTGGGACCGCGCTGGACGGTGACGCCGGTGGGCGCGACATCAGCGATCTTGATCGTGTTGTTCTCGCTGGCGACGATCGCCTCGGAAAGGTCGAAACCGACCTTCTTGGCGTCGACATCGAAGGCAGCCACGAACTGCACGTCACGGACGTGGTACTGGCCGAACATGACGTGCATGAGCCCAGGCACTGACGCGGCGGGATCTGCGTCCTTGTAGTACTCGACACCCTGCACCAGCGAGCTTGCACAGTTACCAACGCCCACGACGGCGACTCGCACGGAATTCATCTCTTACTCCTTCTCCTGTGCCTCGCCGGACTGGCTGAGCGCACGTTGGTTTTTTTGCCGTTCACTGTCGATCATGCGAGCGATCCACCGGAGGTCGGCCTCGGTCGATTCCACGCCGTGCCGATGCAGTTCATCGAGGTAGGCGTCGTGCCCAGCGGCGGCTGAGGTCCGGGCCGGACCATTTGCCTGAATCACGGCCAACCGCTCCTCGAGTCGAGCCCGGCGGCCCTCCAGAATGCGCAGTCGAACCCCGGCGTCCGTGCGACCAAAGAATGCGAAGTGGACGGCGAAGGCTTCGTCTTCCCAGGCACTGGGCCCTGCCGCCGCGAGCAGGTGCGCAAGGCGCTCTCGCCCCGCCGGCGTCACGGCATACGTGATCTTGGCGCGTCGTCCGGCAATGGGGCGATCGACTTCTCGGAGGTAACCCCACAGCACAAGATCGCGCAGTCGCGGATACAGGGTGCCGTACGACAGGGCACGCACGGTGCCGAGCACACGGTGGACCTGCTTGCGCAACTCATAACCGTGCATCGGTGCGTCTTGGAGGAGTCCGAGGATGGCGAGCTCGAGCATGTCGGATCGACGGCTCACGCATACCTCCTCTGGTTTGTCCTCGTCACGGTCGTGCCGGGCGATTTCAATATATCGCCCCGATACATCGATACTGTCACCTCCGGCGTGTCCGTCCAAACGAGGCACACTGGAGCAGACACCACCCGTGATTTCAGGAGGATTAGTGGCCCGGCGTTCCCAAAGCGGACCAGCACCCAAGAACGCAGCCGCTTCGCAGGGGGGCGGCAAGGGCGGCGCCCCAGCACCGAAGCGCCCTCGGTGGCAGCGCATCCTGTTCTGGCTCGTTGCCCTAGGGCTCGCGGGAGCGTTGGTATTGGCCGGTGTGCTGGCGATTGCCTACGCCAACACCGACATTCCGGACGCGAACGAGTTTGCCGAGTCGCAGAGTTCCATCATCTACTACGCCGACGGACAAACCGAATTGGCCCGCTTCACCGGCGGCACCAACCGCGAGTCCATAGAGCTGAGCGAGATCCCCGATCACGTGCAGAAGGCCATGCTCTCGGCCGAGGACCGCACCTTCTATGAGAACGAGGGCGTTTCGCTGACTGGCACCGCACGGGCGGCGTGGTCCAACCTGACCTCCGGCTCGACCCAGGGTGGATCGACGATCACTCAGCAGTACGTGAAGAACTACTACCTGACCAGCGAGCAGACCTACCGGCGCAAGCTCGAGGAGTTGCTGATCTCGGTCAAGATCGACAACGAACTCTCCAAAGATGCTGTCTTGGAGAGTTACCTGAACACGATCTACTACGGTCGCGGCGCCTATGGCACGCAGACGGCAGCACAGGCCTACTTCGATAAAGATGCCGCTGACTTGGATGTCTCCGAGGGGGCCTTTCTAGCCGCTGTCACCAATGCGCCGTCGCTGTTCGACCCTGACTACGCCGAGGGCAACCAAGAGCGGGCCGAAGAACGCTTCGACTACATCATCGACGGCATGGTCAGTCAGGGCTGGCTATCGGAGGCAGATGGCGATGCTGCGTCCTTCCCCGACATAGCGGATCCGGCCGACGAAGAGGGCATTGCCGGGCCTACCGGGTACATCGTCGAAGAGGTACGCAAGGAGCTCGTCGACGACATCGAGATCACGGCGGACGACATTGACCGTGGTGGCCTGCGGATCACCAGCACCATCATTGAGAAGCACCAGATCGCGGCCGAGAACGCCGTGGCGCAGCAGATGCCAACGACACCGGATGCTGAGGACCTCAAGGTCGGTCTGGTCTCGGTGACCCCCGGCGACGGAGCGATAACGGCGATGTATGGCGGCAAGGACTACCAGGACGAGCAGCTCAACATCACGACCCAGGCACCTCGCCAGGCGGGATCATTGTTCAAGGTGTTCACGTTGATCGCGGCGCTCGAAGATGACATCAGCACCTTGAGCACCTACCCCGGGCCGAGCCCCATGACTTTCGATGTCGAGGGCCAAGAGCCCGTTGAGATCAACAACTTCCGCGATGAGCAGTATGGAGAGATCGATCTGCGCACGGCGACGGCGAATTCAGTGAACACAGTGTTCTACCAGGTCAACGAGGAGATCGGCCCGGAGAACACATCCCGAGTAGCTCGCGAGTTGGACGTTGAGGGCGAGGAGGAGCTCGCTGACAACCTCGGCAACGTATTGGGTGATGCTTCGGTGACGATGGTTCCCATGGTCAATGCCTTTGCGTCCATTGCGGCCGAGGGGGAGTTGGCACAGCCCTACCTCGTAGCTGAAGTCAGCAGCACCAACGGAACGTATGACTACACCGCCGAGCCCGAGACCACCGCAGTCATCGACGCTGATATAGCCGCGGATGTGACTGATGCGATGACCCGTGTGGTCACTGAGGGCTCGGGTGTCGGAGCCGGTGATGTGGGCCGTCCTGCGGCCGGCAAGTCAGGAACGAGCACGAACAACGTCTCGGCGTGGTTCAACGGCTTCACGCCGCAACTTGCAGCCGCGGTGACGCTCTATAAAGGCGATGGTACCGAGCCGATGCAAGATATTGCCGGTGTCGATCAAATCACCGGTGGCTCCTTCCCAGTGGCGATATGGGGCGAGTTCATCCGGCAGGCCCAGGAGGGCGATGAGGTCATTGCGTTCCCAGAGCGTACGGGCGTCAACGACAACCAGCGGCGCACCCCGCCACCGCCGCCGCCGGCCCCTGAGCCCACCACCCAGGAGCCGACCGAAAGCGAAGAGCCGACGGAGACCGAGGAGCCCACCGAGACCGAGGAGCCCACCGAGACCGAGGAGCCGACGGAGACCGAGGAGCCCACGCAGTCTGATGAGACGACCACTGAGCCGAACAACGGTGGTGATGGCAACGGCGGTGGAGACAACAACAACGGCGGTGATGGCAACGGCGGTGGAGACAACAACAACGGCGGTG
>JBATUU010000150.1:0-8394 GCA_049671385.1 Ornithinimicrobium sp.
TTCCCGGCCTTGGCATCCTCGATGTGATGACCAAGGGCAATGATGATCGGATGATCGGGCCGGTCGTGCTCGAGACGGAGTTCGGCTCGGTGGTGGGGTATGAGAATCACTCCGGCTCGACCGTTCTCGGCACGTCCCAGGAGGCGTTCGGGCGGGTCCTGCACGGCGAAGGTAACAACGGCCAGGACGCGTATGAGGGGGCCCGGCAGCACAACGTCATCGGCACCTACCTGCATGGGCCGGTCCTGCCGGCCAATCCAGCCTTGGCCGACGGGCTGCTGGAGATCGCCTGCCGCCGAGTCACGGGAGACTTCATCCCGGGCGATGTCGATGACTCCGTCGCCGAGCACGCCCACCAGGCTCAACTCACCCGGCTGGTCCCCGCCTACCAGAACTGAGCGCCGTGTGTTGCTCCAGCAGCCGCACTCCCGCGCCAGTTCCCCAGTTGTTGCTCATGGATTCGTAGACACGTACCTGGGCGATATGGGCGTCGAGATTCATCTGGTAGCGCAGCCACGCCTGTAGAAGCTCGGCCGACTCGTGCGAATGACCTCCTTCATCCGCGACGCGGATCACGCGGGACGGCTGCTCGGCAGTCGGGATGACCGCCCCCTACCTCACGACGAGTCACACCGCGTCGATACGACAATTTGCGAAAAGACCCCTAGCGACGCACATCGGCGCTGAGGTGCGTATGGATGAGGGGTACGACGGAGGCACCTTCACCAGTGGCAGCAGCCACGCGTTTCATCGACCCGGAGCGGACGTCGCCCACGGCGAACACGCCCGGCAGTGAGGTCTCCAAGTTAGCCGGCGGTAGACCGTCAACCCACCCGCCGCGGGGCACGTCGCGACCCGTCAACACGAAGCCGCGCTCATCCTTGTCGACCTCATCAGGCAGCCACTCGCAATGCGGCTCGGCGCCCAGCAGCAGGAACAAACCACGAGCCTGCGCACGCCCTGCAACATCAGACGTGGTGTCGGTCAGTTCCAGCCACTCCAACTGCCCCTCGCCCCCGCCGTCGGTCACCTGGGTGTGCGGCAGCACTGTGATCGTGTCGTTGGCTTCGATCTCGTCCACCAGATATTGGGACATGGTCGAGGCAAGTCCCTCTCGGCGGACCACGATGGTCACCGAGCGAGCGAACTTGGCCAGGTGCACCGCCGCTTGCCCAGCTGAGTTACCGCCGCCGACAACGAAGACATCGCCATCTTCCATTTCACGGGCCGCAGTCATCGCCGCGCCGTAGAACACACCTGCTCCGACCATGTCCTCCAGGCTCTGAACGCCTAAGCGCCGATAGGCAACGCCCGTAGCTATCACGACAGATCGCGCCTGCACGTCCCCACCGTCGGTATGCAGAGTGAAGGCATCCGGGTCGGAATCTGGGGTGAGGCTCATCACTTCCCAACCGGTGACGAACTCAGTGCCGAAGCGTAGAGCCTGTGCTCGGGCACGTTGTCCCAGTCGCATACCCGAGACCCCACGCGGGAAGCCAAGGTAGTTGCGGATCATCGAACTCGTGCCTGCCTGACCGCCCACTGCCTCCGACTCGACCACCACTGTGCTCAATCCCTCAGAGGCGGCGTAAACCGCAGCAGCCAGACCAGCAGGCCCGGCGCCGACGACCGCGACATCCAGCACCCCGGCATGGTTCACGTGTTCAGTCCGGCCGAACACGGTGGCGGCGACATCGCGGACCGTCGACGGCACGAACGGCTCGCCGCGGACGGGGACGACAACCGGCCAGCCCTGTACTCCGTCATACCGGTCCATGATCTCTTGCCCGATGTCGCTGTCCGGAGTGTAGACGCGGTTGGGTAGGCCGGTGCGATCCAGGAAGTCACGGATGCCCAACACCAAGGAATCGCTGACGGGGGCGACCAAACGCACGCTGTCGACCACCGGGGCAGCCACGGTCGAGCCCCAATCGGAGAGCAACTCCGCGATGGCTGTGTGGAACTCCTCGTCGCGGACACCCCGGGGCATCAGGAGATAGGCATCATAGGTGCCCACGGCCATACCTTTGCGCAGGTCCGCAGCATCGGTCAGAAAGTAATCGTGGTGCGCCGCAATCATCCGCCGCGCGGTCGGGACCACCTGTCGCCAGGCCGCCAGCGCGTCCAGGATGTCAGCGTCCGGCAGGCGGCTCTCAGTGACAAACAACGCGACAGGCCGATTGTTCTCGCGCAACTCCTCCAACACTTCGACCGCCTCGCCGCAACTGCGTGCGGTGCGGAGGTTGTAGTCGCGTGCGTAGCGGTCGAACTCGTCCCGGAGGAAGTCGCCTCGGTGCTCCGAGACGAGGACGATCGCCGGTCGGTCCAAAGCGTCTATCGCAGATTCGATCACCGATAGATCGTATGCTGCGGCCCACGCGCTGGGACGGCGTGAGATGGCCGGGCCCCTGGAATGGTCGCTAGCCGCGGTGACACTGTGCCGTCGTGGCGTTGACTTATTAGACTGACAAGCCCCACCCTGCCCCAGGACGGAGCCCCCATGAGCACTCTCGTGCCCTATCTGACCTTTCGCCTTGGTGAAGAATCCTTGGCGTTTCTCGTAGACGGCCTGGGCTTCGAGGTCGTCACGAAACAGCCCACTGAGGACGGATCCATCGTGCACTGCGAACTGCGGCGAGGCGAGGCGGTCATCATGGGCGGCTCGGGTGATGTCAGCGCGGGAGCATCGCCAGGCATCTATCTGGTCGTCGAAGAGGTCCCCGAGCTGCATGCGCGCCTCCTGGACTTGGGAGCCGCCGAGGTCTTCGCTCCGGAGCAGACCGAATGGGGAACCTGGAGATCCCGGTTCACGGACCTAGACGGGCACGAATGGTCGATCGGCACGTATCAACCCGGCCAGGCCTGGTGAGGACCGCAGGTCGGTAAGCCTCATCAGCGGGTAGGGGCGCGGACCGATTTCTTACGGGTGAGCCACCAGCCGAGCGTTGCGAGAGCCCCCAACGGCACTTCGAGCAGATGGGTAAAGACTGCATACAGCAGCGCTGCGGCCGCCGCCGATGCAGGATCACCGCCGAAGGCCACCAAGATCCCGGCCGTGCCCACTTCGGTGATCCCCAAGCCGCCGGGAGTGATCGCGACGACCGTCAGGAACTGCCGGAACGCATACGCCGCAAAGAGCGGGATCAGCGCGAGCTCCACGCCGACTGTCCTGGCAGAGACGACGTACAACACGAAGAAGCAACCGAACATCCCGGCCAAGCCGAGCGTCATCACCACACTGCTACGGCGGACGACGCCCTCGATCCGCTCCCGCTGGTCAGCCATCACCCCATCCAGACTCCGCACCCGGGGGAAGCGCCGGGCTAGCGGCGAGATCAACGTTGTGACCGCGGCGCCGACTTCGCGCGCGACCATGTCGGAAAAGACGACGCCGGAGAAGAAGCCGAGGAACAACAGCCCGATGGCAGTGGCAACGAGCGCGGCAACCACGACCGACCGGGGCGCCTGCACCGGGCCGAAGAGGACGGCCAAACCGCCCATGATGGGCAGGGTCAGCCGAGCCAACATGTTCCAAATCGTGGTCACGACGAGCGAGGTGCCGATGGCAGCACGTGCGAAGCCCCACGAGCGATACATCAGATAAGTCACAGCCACCCCGATGGCGCCACCACCGGGCAGGACGTTGGCCACCATCGACCCAGCGGTGTTTACCGTGAAAGCACGCAGATGCGTCAATCCCGGCAGCGAGCCGATCATCGTGAAGGTGTAGCAATACAGTCCGGTGACCAACAATCCGGCCATTGCGAGCGCCGGCCCGGCACCAACCAACGCCAGCTGTTCCCCGATAAGGGGCCAGGTCGTGTCCGCGATGAACGGCAACCCGTAGAAGACGACAGCGATTGCGATCCCGAGCCCCACGACCGCTTGGGCGACCTCTCGCCAGCCCACTGCCGATAAGACTGTTTCCGGCTCCGCGCTGGGGTCGGGGGATGGGCCGCTGCCGTTGTTTGGGCTCACCGCGGATCCTCGGGGCGAGCATGCACCGGGAGATCGGGCTGAGCCGTGCCCGCAGAGCCGACCAGGTCGGCAAGGCAAGCCGTTGACCGCGGACTCGGCCGCATGCGGCCTGGTTCGATGAAGAACTCTCGCCCCAGCAGCCGGGTGAAGACGGGTCTGGGCAGCGCCAAGACACGGGCGAGTGAACGATCCTCGGTCTGTGTCTGCGATGCGTGGGCAGACAGCGCGGCTCGCTTGGCGTCCAGGTGGCTGCGAACGTCGACACTGTGTGTGATGTGGGCCTTCGGCGTGAAAGCCCCCGCCCACTCGCTGGACTCGAAGTCACCGAGGAGCCGGAGCCGCTCAAGCACCCGTAGCGCTCGCAAGATCGGCTCGCGCGGGGCGGTGGCCTCAATAATGCGCGTGTCACTGATCCGTGCCGCCGTGCGGACGATGTGATGGATCTGCACGTGGTCGCGATGTCCATACCCACCGGCTCTGTCATAGCCAATGACCAGGTCTGCTGCCCGATGAGCCAGGATCTCGGCAACGCGAAGACCGGCCTCCTGGACCGGCACCGTGTGCAGTCGCTGCCGGGTGCCGTGCGTGGGTAGGTCCCGTGGGCCCATCCCGCTATCGCCATATCCGAGGTCGATCACGTCTTCGACGCCCAGGGCTGTCGCGCTCACGTGAAGCTCCTCGAGGCGGCGCGCCCCGAGACTCGACTCGCCGACTCCAGCGCCACCATCGGTCGCTGTGACCAGAACGACGCGATGACCCTCGGCGCTGAGCCGCGCGAGGGTGCCTCCCATCAAGATGGCCTCGTCATCCGGGTGAGCGTTTACCGCGACCACTGTTCGCCGCACCCGTGCCCGCCATTCCTCATGCGTTGTCGTCTGCCCACTGCCGCGCCCGCACGACCTGGTGATGCTGCTAGCGCAACGATACCGGCACCGGCATGGATGACGCCTGCACACACAGACGTGCCAGGCTGGGCTCGTGCGGATCGCTCTCGTCTCGGACTGCTATCCACCGCGGATGGGCGGTATCGAGACGCAGGTCTCCCATCTGGCCGCGCGGCTGCGTAGGCAGGGCCACGCCGTGTGTGTGCTCACCGTTACGCCCGGCCCTGATGAGCATGGCGTATGGCGGCTAGCCGCGCTTCGACACGGACCGCCGATGAATCCATGGGCCGCCCCAGCGCTGCGCCGGGCGTTTGTAGGTGCTGACGTCGTCCACATTCATCTCGGTGTGTGGGCACCGTTCGCCCAGTTGGCTGCCGACCTTGCGACGGCCGCTGCAATCCCCACGGTCCTCACCTGGCACAGCCTGGTGGGAGCCTCTCCGTTGACACCCGTAGTGCGCCGCCGGTGGCGTCGATGGATCACCGCGGGCGCGGTGCCTACCGCGGTATCACGAGAGGCGGCGAGCCAACTCGCGGATGCGCTGGGAACTGCTCTGGACTCAACGGACCAGATCTCGATTCTGCCGAACGGCATCGACGCTGGCCGTTGGATGCCGGAGACAAGGAGCGCTCAAACGTCACCGGTACGTGTGGCCAGCGCCATGCGCTTCACCGCGCGCAAACGCCCGATGGGCCTGGTGGCCATGATGTTGCACGTGCGAACAGCCCTACCAGGTGATCAGCGACCACGGTTGGTGATTTGCGGCGACGGACCGCTGTTGACGCCGTTGCGAGCCGTTGTCGCTGCCAGTTCGCTGCGCGAATGGGTCGAGCTACCGGGTCGCCTCAGCGCGCAGGCATTGGCGCAGGTGTACCGAACCAGCAACCTGTATGTTGCTCCGGCTCGGCACGAGGCGTTTGGAATTGCGGCCCTGGAGGCGACTGCGGCGGGCCTTCCGGTGCTCGGCTACGCCGGCTCCGGGGTGCGCGACATCATCGGACCGCAAGCACAGCCCACCGGCTGGCTGGTGGAGTCTGACCGCGAACTCATTGCGCTGTTGATCTCTTTATGCAGCAGGCCAATGCAACTGCAGCAGGCGACGGCGAAGCTGCGATCGCGCCCACAGGTCCAGCACGATTGGTCGAGCGTCACTCAGCGCAGTGTTGCGCTCTATCGCAGGGCAGTGGCACGGACGTCCTAGAGGTTGGGTTACGCTCCGCGACAGCACACAGCGAGGAGGCTGGAGAGCCATGCGTGCACGGATCGTTGCTCAAGACGCCGACGACGAAGTGCTGCTCGATGCCCCGTTGGCACACGGCGAAGATCCTCGACTGACCTTGGCCCGCGCTGGGTGGGAGCCTCGGTGGCTGGGCTCAGAGCTGCAGGAGTCAGCCGATGGCTTCGTCGTCGTTCTGCGTTTCAGGGTGTCGCCGGCACCTCGCGCCCACCCCTACCAACGGCTCGCGGCCTACGCAGTGGTGACCGCCCGGTTCGAGCGACAGCGGTGTCTGCTCCTGACGTCTTTTGCCAACACTGACCGGAACGCTGGTCTGTGGGGGCTGCCGGGTGGCGGCATCGATGAGGGCGAAGAGCCGCTAGCGGCAGTGCACCGAGAGGTATGGGAGGAGACCGGTCAAGAGATCACCGTGCAGCATCCCCTGGCGCTCGACAGTGCGCACTGGATTGGCGAGGCGCCGTCAGGTCGGATGGAGGACTTTCACGCGCTGCGGATGATCTACACGGCGCACTGCTCTGATCCGACGTCGCCCGTTGTGCACGATGTCGGAGGGTCCACCGATGAAGCGGCGTGGGTGCCTATCGGCCGGTTGGCAGCGTGGCCGCCGCTGCAGACGTGGGGACGCAACGTGATCAATACGGTGATCGAGGACATCCGGCGCTGATGAGAGGCTGGGCACCATGAACTCGGTGTATGACGTTGTGGTGTTGATGCACATCCTGGGGCTGGCGGCGTTGATCGGCGGCTACTTCTCCTTGCTATGGGCACTGCCGCGGACCAGCAACCCGGCTTTCGTGCCGAGCGTGGTGATGCTGTGGGGAGCGCGGGCGCAGATCGTCACCGGCATCATCCTCGTTGGGATCGCCGAAGTCGGCTTGGATGCCGAGATCAATCACGCCAAGATCGGGACCAAACTGCTGGTATCGCTGGTTGTAGCAGGCTTGGTCGAGTCCGCGGCAGCCAAGGGGCGCCGCGGTGAGAGTTTTGCTCCGGGCATGGTGCATGCCGCTGGCGGTCTGGCGATCTTCAACGCGACGGTTGCCGTGCTCTGGACCTGAACAACCACCACAGGCCGAGGATCGGAAGGACCAGCGGTATGAACAGGTACCCCTGTCCGTAGTGGCTCCACACGCTGGCATCAGCGAACCGCTCCGGCTGCAGCAGACTCCACGTGCCCACGCTGATTACCCCGAGCAGCTCGATGCTGATCGCGATCGTGCTCACCAACCACGCCCGGGGACCCGGCAATGCCAGCGCGATGGTTGCCACCACATAGATCGCTGCCGCCACCGCCGAGAGGGTGTACGCCAGCGGGGCCTGGTCATAGCGGGTCACGATCTGGGCAGTGGAGCGCGAAACCGAACCAATGACAAAAACGACATATAGCGCCAAGATGACCCGACCTGGGCCTTGAATTCGGTCGTGCGTGACAGGTGTGCCGCTCACGCCACCCCCACGCCGTACCAGATCTGGGCGACGCGACCGCACATCACCGCAGCGACGACTGCTGTGACGGCTAGCACGAGCGTGCCCCACCGCGAGTGTTCCTCGTTGGCCCAGGCCAGGCCGATCGCCGGCAGCATGACGACGGTGACCAGGTATGCCCACAGCTCCCAGGCCGGCCCAACGGGTGATTCGCCGCTGAACTGGGCAACGCCATACCGCAGCGCATAGCCGATCAGGACGAGCTGGAGCAGCAACATGGCAACGATGGTCACGCCACTGGGGGGTCGCCCCCGCAGACCAGCGATCAGGCAGACGAGCGCCACCAGGAGCCCGGCACCGAGGGCTATCGACGTCCAGATGTCGAGATAGTCGATCTGTTCAGCCGGTGTCACGGCAGCGTGGATCGCTTGACCGCCCACCGCGTGAGCCCACCCAGTCTGTGGTGACATCATGCGCGAGCCAGCTCGGCCAGCGCCGACCCAGTCAGCCGCTGCGTCGTCCATTCAGCCATCGGCTCGGCTCCCAGGTGGTGATAGACCTCGATGGCCGGAGTGTTCCAGTCGAGCACCGTCCACTCCATCCGTGGATATCCGCGCTCCACGCAAACCCGCGCGATGGCCGCCATCAGATCGCGGCCGATGCCGCAACCTCGGTGTGCCGGGCGCACGAAAAGGTCTTCCAACCAGGCCCCATGGCGGGCGGTCCAGGTCGAGAACGTGACAAACCAGATCGCCATCGCGACGACCTCACCGTCGACCTCGGCCACGAACGCACTGACTGCAGGGTCTCGGTCCGTCGGGAAGAGTGCCGCGAGGTAGTCCCGCTCGGTGCCGGTGGCAGCCTCAGGCT
>JBATUU010000151.1:0-5576 GCA_049671385.1 Ornithinimicrobium sp.
CGGCGCCGTGCCTGCTGTGGAGTTTGGAGAGATATCACGAGCCTTTGGACGGCTGGTGGCTCTGCACAGCGTCTCGTGGGGCGCTGCAACGGCTCAGATCACCTGCGTCCTCGGACCCAACGGCGCAGGCAAATCAACATCCATCGAGATCGCCACCGGGTTGCAACGGCCCGACTACGGCACAGTGCGCGTGTTGCAGCACAACCCGTGGCACGCCGGAGCCGAGCACCGAGCCCGAGTCGGCGTGATGTTGCAAGACGGCGGACTGCCGCAGGCCGCCAAGCCGGTTGCGTTGATTCGCCACCTAGCCCGCCTCTATGCCGACCCGTGGTCGGTCCCCGAGCTGTGTCAACTCTTGGGCATCGAAGAGTTCGGCAGCACAGCGGTGCGGCGCCTTTCCGGAGGACAACGGCGACGGTTGGCTCTCGCCGCCGCACTCGTCGGACGTCCCGATGTGCTCTTTCTGGACGAGCCCACGGCCGGCCTGGACCCGCACGCGCGCCGGGTGACTCATCAAGTCGTCAAGGATGCCGCCGACCAGGGAGCAGCGGTCGTGCTCAGCACCCACGCGTTCGAAGAAGCCGAGCGGCTCGCTGACCGGATCGTGATCATGGCTCGCGGACGGGTCGTGGCCGACGGTCCGATCGAGGCCATCCGTGGCAACGGCACCCTGGAAGAGCGCTACTTCGCGCTGACCGATGGCGAGATCGCATGAGTAGCGCTGCACCGCCTTCCCGCAGGATCGCTGCTCAAGCAGCATTCGAAGTACGTAGCCTGATCAGCAACGCAGAGCAACTGCTCGTCTCAATCATCCTGCCGGTGATTGCGCTGACCGCTTTGGTCACGCTGCGACCGCGCTACCTCACCGACGTGTTGATCCAGCCGGGCGACACCGTGGCGACCGCCGCAAATATTGCTGTTCCTGGGGTGATCGCCATGGCCGTGATCTCGACCGCGTTCACCGGCCAAGCCATCGTGCTGGCCTACGAACGCCGGTATGGCGTGCTGCGGTTGCTCGGCACCACCCCACTGGGCCGCAGGGGCCTCCTCCTGGCCAAGGGCTGCGCAGTGCTCACGGTGGTCGCCCTTCAGGTCCTGGCACTGGGCGCCTTAGGACTAGCCCTGGGCTGGCGCCCACAGGTAGCTGGCATGCCGATGGCGCTGTTGCTGATCGTGCTGGGCTGCGCTGCGTTTGTCGCGCTCGCCGCTTTGGTCGGCGGCACACTCCGGGCAGAAGCCGTGCTTGCCGTCGCCAACCTGGCATGGATTCTGTTCCTCGGTGCAGGCGTGCTGTTCCCGCTAGCCGTGTTCTCAGACACCGTCGCCACGATGCTGCGCCTCAGCCCACCCGGAGCTCTAGGCGAGGGACTGCGCCACACGCTCATCGGGATCGACACGTTCCCGGTGCTGAATGCCGCGGTGCTCGTGGTGTGGACGCTGGCCATCGGCGCTCTCGCCACGTGGCGGCTGCGCTGGTCAGATTGAGGCCTCGTACGATGATCGAGTGCCTTTGCCACCGATGAGCCGGCTTCTGCCTGGACTCCTGAAGCTCAACCTCGGAGTCCAGATTCTCATCGTTGTCACCGGCGGCTTGGTACGTCTGACCGGCAGTGGGCTGGGCTGCCCGGAGTGGCCCACCTGCGACTCGGGTTCTGTGACGCCGATCTTTCGCCCTGAGGACGGGATTCACCCCTACGTCGAGTTCGGCAACCGCCTGGTGGGTGTCGTGGTCGGTCTGGTTGCGGTGGCGCTGCTGCTGGCCGTGTGGCGCGGCGCGGTGGGGCGTGCCCGAGGACGGATGCTCGCCCTTGCCGCGCTGATTCTCGCGGGTACGTTGGCTCAAGCCGTTCTCGGCGGAATCAGTGTGATCACCGAGTTGAACCCGGCAACCGTGATGGCGCACTTCATCATTTCGGCAGTGCTCATTTCGGTCAGCACGTTGCTGCTGTTGACATACCTGCAGACCGGCGGCCGTGCCTCGGCCTCCGAGACGCACCTGCCCCCGCCGCTACCTGGGGTGGTCCAGGTGCTCGCCGTTGTGACCGCGTTCGTCGGCAGTGTGGTGATCGTGCTCGGCACTATCGTGACCGGATCCGGCCCGCACTCCGGGGACGCCGATCAACCGGCTCGGTTCGGCTTTGATCCACGAACGGTCGCGTGGCTGCACGCCGACTCGGTCATGCTCTTCGTCGGCCTGGTGGTGGCGATGGTGGTCGTGACGAGTGTGCTGCCCCCAGCCATGACGACCCGGAGACCAGATATCCGCCGCCCCTGGCGGTTGGTGCTGACGGTCTCCCTGGCGCAGGGAGTCCTCGGCTACCTCCAGTACGCCACTGGCGTGCCGGTGCCCCTGGTCTCCTTGCACATGCTGGGCGCGTGTTTGTTGGTCACGACACTGACGTGGGGCGTCTATAGCGTCCTCGTGCTCAACGCGTCTGCTGCAGTGGCAGCGTCTCTAGGTCAACGGGAAATAGAGCAGCGGATCGACGGCGACGCTCAAGAAGACCAACGTGAGATAACTGATGGAGTAGTGAAAGAGCCGCATCGCACCTAGTGCTGGGCCGCTGATGCCTCGTTTGGCTCGATTCGACAACCGGTGGGCCTCGATGATGAACACCGCGCCGGAGAGCACCGCTGCGCCGGTGTACACCCACCCCATGGGGGCCACTGGGATGAGCGCCAATGACGTCAACACCGTGACCCAGGCATAGGCGACAATCTGTCGGGCGACCGCGACATCCTGTGCCACCACCGGCAACATCGGCACGCCTGCATTCGCATAGTCCTCTTTGAAGCGCATCGACAGTGGCCAATAGTGCGGCGGGGTCCAAAAGAACACCACGGCAAAGAGCACCAGTGCAGCCCAACTCAGCGAGCCAGTGACTGCCGACCACCCGATCAGCACCGGCATACACCCCGCGACCCCGCCCCAGACGATGTTCTGAGACGTCCGCCGCTTCAGCACCATGGTGTAGAAGCCGACGTACAGCACGATCGCCGCGAGGGCGAGCGCGGCACTGACCAGATTGACCAAGGCAGCGAGCCACGCCACGGACGCGACGCCGAGGACGATGCCAAAGATCACAGCGTGGCTCGGCGGGATGGTGCCGGTCACCAGCGGTCGGTGTGCGGTTCGGTCCATCAGCGCGTCGATGTCTCGGTCCAGATAGCAGTTCAGCGCATTCGCGGACGCAGCGGCCAGGACACCACCGATCATGGTGGACACGATCAGCCATAGCGAGGGAATGCCACGTTCAGCGAGAAACATCACCGGGAAGGTGGTCACCAGCAGGAGCTCGATGATGCGGGGTTTGGTCAAAGAAACATAGTCCCCGACCACATCCCGCCACGTCCGCGCGACCTCGGCGTGGGGACCGCGAGCATCCAGGGTGGTCACTGATGCCCCTCCGTGATGATTGAGTATGGGTGGATCGGCTGCGCTGGCTCATCCTACTGCGCCGCACGACCTGCACGAGAGGTCGGTAGGGCGCTAGGCTCAACAGTGACATAAGGCCCGCACAGCCCCCTTCCCCATAGATCACCCGAAGATGGACAGCTGGACAACAGGCGAGGAGCCCACGTGAGCGAGCAGGACACGTCATACACTTCCAACCGCAGCAGCGACCTGGCCTACCCCGTCGCGACTGAGACGGGATGGAGCGACATCGATGTCCGCGCGGTGGATACCGTGCGCATCTTGGCAGCCGATGCCGTCGAGGAGTGTGGCAGCGGCCACCCCGGCACGGCGATGAGCCTGGCCCCCGTGGCCTACCTGCTTTACCAGAATGTGATGCGACACGACCCCTCGGAGCCGAGTTGGCTGGGACGGGACCGCTTCGTGCTCTCGTGTGGCCACTCCAGCCTGACGCAGTACATTCAGTTGTATCAGTGCGGTTACGGCCTCGAGATGGACGACCTGAAGGCACTGCGTACCTGGGGGTCCAAGACCCCGGGTCACCCAGAGGTGCACCACACAACCGGCGTTGAGATCACCACGGGCCCGTTGGGCTCGGGCCTGGCTTCGGCCGTGGGCATGGCCATGGCGCAACGCCGCCAACGAGGCATGCTGGACCCCGACGCCGCCCCCCACGAATCCCCTTTCGATCATCACATCTGGGTGATCGCCTCTGACGGCGACCTAATGGAGGGTGTCTCCAGCGAGGCCTGCTCACTGGCCGGTCACCAGGAGTTGTCCAACTTGACGGTGATCTACGACCAGAACTACATCTCCATCGAAGACGACACCGACATCTCCTTCAGCGAAGATGTTGCCAAGCGGTATGAGGCCTACGGCTGGCACGTGGATGTCGTGGACTGGCGCGAGAAGGAGCCGTACACCGAGAACGTGGACGCGCTGTATGCGGCACTGCAGGCCAGCCGCGAGCGCACGGACAAGCCGACCATGGTCGTGCTGCGCACGATCATCGCGTGGCCAGCCCCGGAGGCCCAGGACACCGGTGGTGCCCACGGATCTGCCCTCGGTGCCGACGAGATTACAGCCACCAAGAAGGTGCTGGGCTTTGACCCCGAGGTCCATTTCCCCGACGAGACCGAGGTGCTCGAGCACACCCGCAAGGTCATCGACCGCGGCCAGCAGGCCCGGGCTCAATGGCAAGAGGGGTATGACGCGTGGCGCGAATCGAACACCGATGGCGCGCAACTGCTGGACCGTCTGCTCGCCAAGGAACTGCCAGCGGGCTTGGCCGATGCCATTCCGACCTTCGACGCTGACGAAAAGGGCGTCGCCACTCGCAAGGCGTCCGGATCAGTGCTGTCGGCCCTCGCCGACGTGATGCCCGAGTTGTGGGGAGGCTCAGCTGACCTGGCCGGGTCCAACAACACCACGATGGACGACGTGCCGAGCTTCGTTCCAGACGCCAAGGCCACGGACAAGTTCCCCGGTCACAAGTACGGGCGGACGATGCACTTCGGCATCCGCGAGCACGGTATGGGAATGATCTTGAACGGGATCGCGCTTGAGGGTCTCACTCGGCCCTACGGCGGCACGTTCTTGATCTTCTCCGACTACATGCGACCGGCCGTTCGACTGGCCTCGATCCAACAGGTGCCCGCTATCTACGTCTGGACCCACGACAGCATCGGTCTGGGCGAGGACGGTCCCACGCATCAGCCGGTCGAGCACTTGGCTGCCCTGCGGGCGATCCCTGGCCTGGACGTGATCCGTCCGGCCGACGCCAACGAGACTGCCATCGCGTGGCGGACCGTGCTGGAGACCGTGGACCACCCCAGCGCGATGGCGCTCACGCGGCAGAATGTGCCCACCTTCGACCGATCCGTCTTTGAATCTGCCGACGGAGTCAGCCGCGGCGCCTACGTCTTGGTCGACGCTGAAGACGGCGACCCTGAGGTGATCCTGATCGGAACGGGCTCGGAAGTGCAGCTCGCAGTGCAAGCGCGCGAGGCCCTTGAGGCCGATGGCGTGCCCACCCGAGTGGTCTCGATGCCCTGCAAGGAGTGGTTCGACAAGCAGGATCAGAGTTACCGCGAGCAGGTACTCCCTCCCTCGATCCGGGCGCGAGTCAGCGTCGAGGCCGGGGTGGCTGTGGGATGGCGCG
>JBATUU010000152.1:0-15121 GCA_049671385.1 Ornithinimicrobium sp.
GGCTCGCGCAACGGTGGGCGCGAGAGTGGACGTGGTGCTGGGCGCAACGGAAGTCGCGATGGTAACCGTAGCGGTGGGCGTGAGGCTCGCGGCGACGCGAATCGGGGCAGAGAGCGAGCCTAGGGTGTGTTGGCGGGCCGCCTAGAGGTCGGTAGGTGTCGCGATCAGCGGCGGCACCTCGTCGACCGAACGTCGCAGGGAGCTCGTCGTCCGGCGACGGATCAACTCGGTCGGCACGGTCAGCGTGTCATTGACCATGCCTGAGGGTAGCGGTGGCGCCGCTTCCTCGGTTGGTGCCAAGAGCTTGTGCAGCAGGCTGTCGGCAGCAGCACGACCCTGGGCGCAGACGTCCTGACGCACTGTCGTGAGCCGCAGGACTTCGGAGAGTTCGTAGTCGTCGATGCCGACGATCGATAGGTCTTGCGGGATGCGGCGGTGTGACTCTGCGGCGACGGCCATGACTCCGATAGCGATCTCATCACTGGCGGCGATGATCGCAGTCGGGATGCGATCGCCCAGGAAGAGGACTCGCGATCGCTTGGCCGCATCCTTGGCGGACCAGTCGCAACTGATGATCCAGTCGTTGTGCAGCATGAGGCCGTGCTCGCGCATACCTGCCCGGAATCCCATCAACCGGCCCCAGGGGACGAGCCGGTGCTCAGCCCCCGAGGGCACCGAGCCGACATATCCGATCTGGCTGTGACCGAGCTCGACCAGATGGTCAAGCGCGGTCCGGGCGGCCTGCTCGTCGTTGATGTGAATCAGCGGGTGTCCTGGCACCGGGTTGCCGATGCCAACGACCGGAAGGCCGAGTTTGTTGATGAGCGTGAGTTCCTCCTCTCGCAGAGGAACGTTCATCGTGATCAAGCCATCAACGCGCTTGTTGAGCATGTGGGTGGTCAACAAGCGGCGTTCGAAGGCGGAGTCGGCTTCGAGGTCAATCAGCAGAGCGTGGTAACCATGCTCACGCAGAGTCTTTTCGATGGCGCTCAGGGCACTGACGAAAAACCAGCGAGTCAGGAACGGCATGACGATGCCGATCACTCGCGTGCGCCCTGAGGCAAGTGATGCAGCGGTGGGCGAGGCCACGTAGTCAAGCGCTTCGGCGGCTTGCAGCACTCGGTCCCGGGTCACCGGATTCACCGTATTGACCCCCCGAAGGGCGCGGGAGACCGTGGCCACAGAGACCCCGGCTTCCCGCGCCACATCGGAGATGGTTGTCATATCCCTGACTCAGCCCTTCACACCACCGGCCAGCAGGCCGCGGACGAAGAAGCGTTGCAGGGCCAGGAACACAACCAACGGAACCACCATGGCGATGAAGGCACCGGCAGAAAGCAGTTGCCACTCCGCTCCACGGCTGCCCGCGAGGTTCTGAATCTTCAACGTCAGTGGCTGCAGATCCGTGCTTGCAAACACCAGAGCCACCAGCAGGTCGTTCCACACCCACAGGAACTGGAAGATGGAGAACGAAGCGATGGCCGGCACGAGCAACGGCAACAGCACCTGGAAGAAGATCTTCACGTGCCCGGCGCCATCGACACGAGCTGCCTCGATCAGCGAACGGGGGATGTCCATCATGAAGTTGTGCAGCAGGAAGATCGCCAGCGGCAGCGCGAAGATCGAGTGTGAAAGCCACAGGACCCACAGCGAACCATCGATCCCGAAGCTCACATACTGAGTCAGGAGGGGGATGAGGGCAATCTGAATCGGCACAACCTGCAAGGAGAACACCGCAACGAACAGGAACCCGCGACCCTTGAAGTCGATCCACGCGAATGCGTAGGCGGCCAAGAGCGCCAAACTCACCGGAATGAAGACAGCCGGCAAGGTGATGACCACAGTGTTCAAGAAGGCACTGGCGAAGTCCGTAGACGAGCCAAAGAGAACGGTGTCGTAGTTCTCCAGTGTCACCTCCGGGCTGGTGAAGAACGTCCACCACCCGGTTGTCTTGATCTCGCGCTCGGGTCTGAACGAGCTCACGAAGAGGCCGAACGTCGGAACCGACCACAAAATCGCCAGAACAATCGCGAAACCTGAGGCCCAGGGCGAGGTGAGCCTCGTCTTGGCGTCGACCGCCCGCTGCTCCTTACGCGTTAACTTGCGGGGTTCCTTGCGTTCGGTGACATCCGGGCCGCCCGGAGTTGCCTTGGCTTCAGGCGATCCGTGGTGCTCTCCGCCGGGTGTGTCTGGGGTTGTGGGCGCTTGGCTCATCGCTGCTCCTCCGAGAGTCGCATCTGTCGAATGTTGTAGAGGATGATCGGGATCACCAAGATGAACAGGAGCACAGCGAGCGTCGCACCGAGGTCAGATCGACCGAAGGTGAAGCTTTGGCTGTAGAACTCATTGGCCACGATCGAGGTATCGAATTGACCACCGGTCATGGTCCGCACGATGTCGAACACCTTCAGTGTCGCCATTGCAATCGTGGTGATGACCACGACCACCGCCGGTCGCACTGTGGGCAAGGTGACGTAACGGAACATCTTGAGGCCCTGGACCCCATCCATCTTGGCGGCCTCGATAATCTCGTCCGGGATGGACTTGATGGCCGCGGACAGGACCGTCATGGCGAACCCGGTCTGAATCCAGACCATGACCGCGATCAGGAACAGATTGTTGATCGGTGCATTGAGCAGCCACTGTTGCGGCTCCAACCCCACCATGACCAGCAGCTGGTTGAGTAGACCGATCTGCTGAACACCTGCCTGGTCCGGCCGGAACTCGTAGACGAATTTCCAGATGATCGATGCACCCACCATCGAGATCGCCATCGGCAGGAAGACCAAGGTCTTGGCGAACTTCTCGCCGAACGCTCGGTCCACCAATACCGCATACAGCAGGCCGAACGCGGTGGACAGCAACGGGACGAGAATCACCCACAGAGCTGTGTTGAACAGCACCGTTCGGAAGCTCGGGGTGGTGAAAATGGTGGCGTAATTGTCAAACCAGACCACGTTGCCGGACGTGTCCTGAAAGGAATCGAGAATGGTGAGAATTGCCGGATAGATCAACCCAAGCGTGATCAGCAACACCGCCGGGCCTAGAAATCCTGTGACCAACACCCATCGCGGGACGCGCGGGCGGTCGGCGACGAACAGGACGATGGCCATCACCGCAGCAAAGGCTGCGATAGCGATCACCATCACGATCAATTTTTGACCGGACGTCGTAGATTCGAGCAGAAGATCCATGCTTGCCTCCTAAAGAAAGCCGTTGGGACTACAACTGGATGAAACGACGGGTGGTGAAAGTGACCCAGCACCTTCACCACCCGTCGCCTCGCGTATCCGTCTGTCAGCTACTCGCTCGGCCAGCTGTCTTCCACCGTGGACAGGACGTCTTCAGAACTCGTTCCGAGTGCGATCCAGTCGGTCATGGCAGTCCACAAGGTGCCAGCACCGACAGCAGCCGGCATCAAGTCCGAGCCGTCGAAGCGGAACTCGGTCTCTTCGTCGGTCAGGAGTTCAAAGGCCAACTGATCGATCGGGGACTTCAAGTTGGAGGCCTCAAGACCGGAGTTGGCCGAAACCCAACCCGGGCCACTGACCTGAGCCTTGAAGTTGGACCACTCGGGGCTGGTGAGGTAACCCTGGAAGGCAGCCACCTCGGGACGGTCGGCGAAGGCCACTGTGAACTCGCCACCACCCAGCAGCGGTCGGTCGTCTTCGCTCTCGCCCGGCAGGTAGAACGCGAACACATCGCCATCCTCAGCAACCGTCGCGTCATCCGGCCAGTTGGCCTGGTAGAACGATGCCTGGCGCATCATCCAGCAGTTTCCGTCCAGAATGGGCAGCCCAGCGTCGCCGAAGGCGGTAGTAGCGATGGACTCCACTCCACCGAGTCCGCCGTTGACGTAGTCCGGGTTGCGCAGGATCTCTCCGACACTCTCGAGCGCGTCGACGACCTGAGGATCGTTGAAGGGGATCTCGTGCGCAACCCACTGGTCGTAGACGTCGACGCCCACACTGCGCAGCATGTAGTCCTCGAGCCAGTCGGTCGCGGTCCAACCGGTTGCTGTACCCGACTCGATGCCGGCGCACCACGGCTTGGCATCCGGGTTGTCGGCCACGATCTGGTCGGTGAGCGACATCAGATCGTCCAAGGTGGTCGGGATCTCGTATCCGCCCTCTTCGAAGGCCGTGGGTGAGTACCACACGAACGACTTCGCGTTGGCTCCCAACGGTGCACCGTAGTACGTACCGTCAACTGTGCCGTACTCCCGCCACTGCGGGTTGTAGAACTCATCGGCGTTGCTCTGAGCCACGTCAGAAACTTCGACGACCTTGTCCGAGAAGGTGTTCGCAATGGTCTCAATGAGACCGGGCTGCGGCACGAAGGCAATGTCCGGTGGGTTGCCAGCCTGCAGCCGCACCTGCAACTGGGCCTCGAAGTCGCGGGACCCTTCGTAGTTGACCGTTGCGCCAGTGCACTCCTCGAACGGGGTGAAGGAGTCGATGAACGGTTGGTCCTCGGGGGAGATGATGGAGGTGTACAACGACACCTCGGTGCCTTCGAGATCGCCATACTCCTCGAATGCCGCGCAGTCGACGTCACTCGTGGCGTTGGCCAACGCGTCGCTTTCTCCGCCGCCGCCGTCGTCGCCACCGCATGCTGCAAGGGTGATGGTCGCCATGCCAGCCGTCAGGGCCAACCAGCGACGTGATGTTGTGCGTGAGGGCATATGCCCGCCTCCGTTTCGTGGACGTCGAGGCGGTGTGTGCCTCGACGATGAGGGATACCGTGCCAATGTAAGCGATTCCGCAACGCTTTCGCGTGGGGCTCAGGTCACATACAGATAACGATATCCGTGACCGTTGTCGCGATGTCAGCAGCCGTTCTGGGCGCTCGCTCCGCCGGTAGGGGACGGTGAGGACCTGCCGCTAGAGTCCGTCGGCTGAGCTCTCCAGCCGCAGGAACTCGAGATGACGCAGATACGCATCGAGGCAGTCGTTGATGACCTGGCTCTCGGTGTAGCCCATCACGTCATACCCCTGACCGCCTTCGGCAGAGTGCACCTCGAGCCGGGAATACCGCTCATTGCCGCGCGCCATCCGCCCTCCGTAGGAAGGCACTGGGGCCTCGACCAGCTCGACCCGATAGATGAACGGGTGCGGGTCGTCCAGCGTCGTCTGCAGATGCACGTTGCGACTCGACACGCCCATCTCGATGTCAGCATCTGAGACCACGTCGGTATCGACGGAGGTCGCAACACCCTGCTCCTGCAGTTCCTCCGCCACCTGTTGCAGAGCTGGTTGAACGACCTCGCTCAAGAACGCTTCGCCCTTTTCGACGTCCGGGAATGTCAGCGCGTGCGAGAGCCGGGCGTTCCACGATCTCTTCGTCTGTGACGATCCGCTGGCGTCTCTGGCCGAGAGCATCATCGGCAGCACGTGCCGTCCGCTGTCGACCCGGTAGCCCTCGACTTGCAGCGCCCGCCACAGCCCGAAGACCACCAGCAGCATGACGAAGGCGAACGGTAGGCCCATGATGACCGTCGCATATTGCAAGGCGACGATGCCTCCTGCACTGAGCAGTGCAGCGGTCAAGAAGCCAGTGGCCAAAGCCCACAGAATCCGCAACCACGGCTCGGCGTCGTCGCGGGGTGTCTTCAGGTTAGAGCTCAGATTGGCCATCACCAGGGCGCCGGAGTCTGCGGAGGTCACGTAGAACAGCAGGCCGACGAGCGTCGCCAGGCCGACCAGGAAGAGGGCGCCGGGGTAGTCCTGCAGCAACGTGTAGAACCCGCGTTCGGGAGAGTTGAGCGCGAGTTCACCGAACGCCTCATCGCCACCGCGGATCCGCTCCAAAGCGGAGTTGCCGAAGATCGAGACCCACATCACCACATAACTGAACGGGATGATCATGGTGCCCACGACGAACTGACGAATCGTGCGGCCTCGTGAGATGCGAGCCAGGAAAAGGCCCACGAAGGATGCCCACGCGATCCACCATGCCCAGAAGAACAGCGTCCAGAAGCTCATCCATTCGGCGGTGTCGCTGAAGGCGAAGGTCTGGAGCGTGAGCCCGGGGAAGGAGGTGACGAAGTCGCCGACGTTCATGACGATCGCGTTGAGCAGGAAAGCGGTCTGGCCGGCGACAAGCACCCACACCGCGAGGCCGATGGCGAGCAACACATTCATCTGCGAGAGCAACCGGATGCCTTTGTCCACGCCGGTCGTGGCTGAGATCGTGGCGATGATGACGGCCAAAGCGATCAGGGATATCTGCGCAGCCAGGCCCTCGGGGACGCCGAAGAGGATGTTCAGCCCGAAATTCAGCTGAACAACGCCGATGCCCAAGCTGGTGGCCACGCCAAAGATCGTGCCGAGCACGGCAGCCGTGTCGACCGTATGCCCCAGGCCGCCTTCGATCCTTTTGCCAAAGATCGGGTAGAGCGCTGAACGCACCGCCAGTGGCAAGTTGCGGCGATAGGCGAAGTATCCCAGGGCCATCCCCATCAGGGCGTACATGCCCCAGCCGGTGATGCCGTAGTGGAACAGGGTCCACACGGTGGCCTCACGCGCTGCTTCGACCGTGCCGCCGTCGCCGACCGGGGGAGCGAGGTACTGCGTCACCGGCTCGGCGACGGAGAAGAACATCAGGTCAGTGCCGATGCCGGCCGCGAACAACATGGCGGCCCAGGAGAACGTGGAGAACTCGGGTTTGGAGTGGTCCGGGCCGAGTTTGACGTGACCGTACCGCGAAATACCCAGGAACAGCACGAAACCCAGGACAAACGTGGCAAGCGCGATGTAGAACCAACCAAACCAGGTGCCGGTGTATCCGACCAGCGATCCGATGCGCGCCTCAGCGGCCTCCGGCCAGAAGACCAACCAGATCCCGATCAAGAGCGTCCCGGTGAACGAGGCGCCGAAAACCACCGGATTGACGCGACCCGTCTTCTGCCCCGCCGACGCGGCCTCTGGCGGCGGAGGCGGCTGCTCAGTGGGCGGCTTGGAATCGATGCTCATGCTGGTTCTCCTGCATCTCGTGAGTGCCGCATCTGCGACATGGTGTGCCCTTCTCGAGCGCTGGCTGCGCTCGGGGGCTCATTGTCTGCATCCCAGGCATCGTTGCGTGGGTCGCCGGGCGGGAATAACGGCATACCCGCACCATGTCGATAAAACGGGACGTCCACCGGGGGCAGGGTCGGATTGCCGAGGATCAGATCGGCCGCGCGCTCGGCCACCATCATGACGGGGGCATAGATGTTGCCGTTGGTCACGTACGGGAAAACCGAGGCGTCCACTACCCGCAAGCCGCGGGTGCCGTGCACCTGCATCGTTGCCGGGTCCACGACCGCCATCTCATCGCCGGCGTCGCCCATCTTGGCGGTGCAGGAGGGATGGAGTGCGGTCTCAGCATCCCGCGCCACCCAGTCCAGGATTTCCTGATCGGTCGTGACGCTGGGGCCTGGCGAGATCTCACCCGCGCTGAATGCCGAGAACGCGGGTTGCTCCAAGATATTGCGCGCTGCCCGGACCATCTCGATCCATTCCCGACGGTCGGCCTCGGTGGACAAGTAGTTGAACTGGATGGAGGGGTGCTTACGCGGATCAGTGGAGGTGATCATCACCTCGCCCCGGCAGTCTGAGTACATCGGGCCGATGTGCACTTGATAGCCATGGTCACTGGCCGGGCGTGACCCGTCATACCTGATCGCGATCGGCAGGAAGTGGAACATCTGGTTGGGGTAGTCCACGTTGTCGTTGCTGCGGATGAACCCGCCCGCCTCGAAGTGATTCGAGGCGCCCACGCCGCGACGCAAGAACAACCACTCGGCACCGATCCGCGGTTTGTGGTGGTGCTTCAACCACGGCGCGATCGAGACCGGCTGCGTGCTCTCGTGCTGGATGTAGACCTCAAGGTGGTCTTGCAGATTCTGTCCGACTCCGCGGCGCTCGACGAGGGGCTCGATGCCGAGTCCGCGCAGATGCTCGGGGTCGCCGATCCCGGAGAGTTGCAGGAGTTGCGGCGTGTTGAACGCACCGCCGCACAAAATGACCTCACCGGCACTCGCGCTGCGCTTGGCGCGGCCACCGACCAGGTAGTCCACGCCGGTGATCCGGGGCTCCCCGCTGGCGCCTGCGCTGGTATGCAAGCGGGTCGCCTGGGCCAACGTGCGCACGGTGAGGTTGGGCCGGCTGGCGACCGGATGCAGGTACGCGCGTGCAGCAGAGAGCCGCCGACCCCGATGAACATTGCGGTCGAACTTGGCAAAGCCTTCCTGGCGATACCCGTTGACATCGTCGGTCAGTGGGTAGCCCGCCTGCTGCACCGCCTCTAGGAACGCGCCGAACAGGGGTGAGGTGGCCGGGCCACGCTCCAACACCAAAGGTCCCGAGCCGCCACGCCAGGCGTCGGCACCAGCCAGGCAGTTTTCCATCCGCTTGAAGTACGGCAAACAGTGCGCGTAGTCCCAGTCTTGCATGCCAGGTTCGGCAGCCCAGCGCGCCAAATCGAGCGGATTGCCACGCTGAAAGATCATCCCGTTAATGCTGCTCGAGCCACCCAGCACTTTGCCGCGGGCGTGCTCCACGCGGCGGCCCCCCATGAACGGCTCGGGCTCGGTCTCATACTTCCAGTCGTATAGCCGACTGCCGATGGGGTAGGGCAAAGCAGCGGGCATGTGGATGAACGGGTCGATCCGGAAATCGCTGCGACCAGCCTCGAGCACGAGCACCGAGGTATCCGGGTCATTGCTGAGCCGATTGGCCAGCGCGGAACCCGCCGACCCCCCGCCGACGATGATGTAGTCGAAGTGCTGTGCTGAGGTCGGCATCTCGCTCGCTCTCGGTGTGGTGGGTGCTGCCGGTCGGGGAACTGGGTGCTAGTCGTGACTGCGGTCTGGGAACCATCCAGCCGGGGCCGGGCGGGTATTGTGCCAAATGTGCTTTGTCTCTTGGTATTCGTCTAGTCCTGCACGGCCGAGCTCGCGGCCGATGCCGGATTGTTTGAAGCCGCCCCATTCAGCCGCTGGGACGTACGGGTGGTAGTCGTTGATCCATACGGTGCCGTGGCGCAGTCTGGAGGCCACGCGCTCAGCGCGGCCCGCGTTCTGGGTCCAGACGGCACCGGCCAGCCCGTAGATCGTGTCGTTGGCAATGGCGATCGCCGCGTCCTCGGTTGCGTCGCTGTGTGTGGTGTCGTGGCTCGTGCCGCGGTGGCCCCCATCGAAGGTTTCGACCGTGAGCACCGGGCCAAATGACTCGTCGTGCACGCAATCCATCTCGGATGTGCACCGATCCAGAATCGTGGGCAGGTAATACGACCCCGCGTCCAGCTCTGCATCGTGGGGAGGGCTTCCGCCGCAGCGCAACACGGCTCCTTGAGCGAGGGCATCTTCGACATATGCGTGCACCTTGTCGCGATGGGCAGCGCTGATCAGCGGCCCGGTCTCCGCCTGGTCATCAAACGGCCCACCCAGCCGTATGCCACTCGCGCGGCTGACCAAAGCATCCACCACCTCGTCGTGAATTGATTCCTCCACGATGAGCCGCGATCCGGCCGAGCACACTTGTCCTGAGTCCAAGAAGATCGCTGTCAGTGCGTTGTCGATCGCTGCGGGGAGGTCGGCGTCGGCGAAGATCACGTTGGGATTCTTGCCACCCAACTCCAGCGCTACGCGCTTCACGGTGGCTGCTGCGGTGGCCATGATCGCTCGACCGGTCTCGACGCCACCCGTAAAAGACACCAGGTCGACCAGCGGTGAGTCCGTCATCGGGACCCCGACCGATGTCCCAGTGCCGAGCACCAGATTGGCCACCCCGTCAGGCACCCCGGCCCGTTGCAGGGACTCCATCAGCCATATCGAGGTCGAGGGAGTGAACTCGCTGGGCTTGAGGACAAAGGTGTTGCCGGCCGCGAGGGCTGGGGCAACCTTCCATGACGTCTGCAGGAGAGGGTCGTTCCATGGAGTGATCAAGGAGGCGACACCGACAGGCTCGTGCACGATGCGGCTGGACACGTCCGGCATACCCGGATCAACCACCCGGCCGGCGTCGGTGGTGGCGATGTCGGCAAAGTGACGAAAGACGGCTTCGATGTCATCGACATCGAGTTGAGATTCGACGAATCGCTTGCCGGTGTCGGCTGACTCGAGCCGGGCAACCTCATCCTTGTTGTGGGCCAGGTCGTCGGCGACCGTTCGCAGGATCGCCGCCCGTTCGGTAGCGATCGTCGAGCGCCATGGACCGGTGTCGAAGGCCTCACGAGCAGCCTCGATCGCCCGGGTCACGTCGGGGGCACCCGCCTCTGAAACGGTCACGACGTCGGTGCCGTCAGCAGGGCTGGTGATGGTGCGTGTTGCTCCGTCCTGCGCGGCGCTCCACTGGCCCGCGATGAAAAGTTGGCCCATGCTGGCCAGCATAGTCAGAACAGCGCTGGACCGACCTCGATGAAGGACACTGGTATTCATGACATCGACGCAGAGCTTCGGACCCAACTTCTTGTGGGGTTCGGCAACCGCTGCCTATCAAATCGAAGGTGCTTCCACCGCCGACGGGCGCACCGACTGTATTTGGGACGCATTCGCACGGATCCCTGGCGCAGTCCTGGCCGGAGAAGACGGCTCGGTGGCTTGTGATCATTACCACCGCTATGCCGACGACGTCGCCCTGATGAGCGATCTCAATCTGGGCGCGTACCGATTCTCGGTGTCCTGGGCGCGGGTTTGCCCAGATGGCGGACCGGTGAACCCGGCCGGGCTCGACTTCTACTCCCGGCTGGTCGATGAGTTGCTGGAGAACGAGATCCTTCCGTGGCTCACGCTGTATCACTGGGATCTACCACAGACGCTGGAGGAGGCAGGTGGTTGGCCGCACCGGGACATGGCATACCGCTTCGTCGACTATGCCTGCGCGGTGCACGACCGCCTGGGGGACCGGGTCAAGCACTGGACCACCCTGAACGAACCCTGGTGCTCCGCCTTCCTCGGCTATGGCAGCGGCGATCACGCGCCAGGTCGCACCAATGGATCGGATGCGATCGCGGCCGGACACCACCTCATGCTCGCCCACGGGCTCGCGGTCAACGAGCTGCGATCCCGGGATGCTGATCTGCAGTTGGGACTGACACTGAACTTCACCGACACGGTGCCCGCCGATCCCGATCGCGCCGGCGATCTGGACGCGGCCCGGCGGATAGATGGCCTGGCCAACCGCTTCTTTGTCGAGCCGATTATCAAGGGTGCCTATGCAGCCGATGTGAGGTCCGATCTGGAGTCGCTGTGGCCGCAGGGGCTGGTGCACGACGGCGATTTGGACATCATTTCCACCCCGATTGACGTGCTCGGGGTCAACTACTACTTCGGTCAGGCGGTGACCGGTGCGGATCCCGATGATGCACCGGCGGCAGCCGCGGCAGCTCGCGAGCAGGAGCCATCGGCCAACCCTGGCTCGGAGCATGTGGAGGTGGTCTCCCGCGGGCTGCCGGTGACTGATATGGGTTGGGAGGTCGTCCCTGAAGCGCTTACGGAGTTGCTCTTAAGGCTCCACCGCGAGTACACCGGTCCGGCCGGAGTGGATTTATATGTCACTGAGAATGGCGCGGCCTATGCGGATGAACCAGATGCGGACGGATATGTGGCCGACCAGAATCGGATCGCTTACGTCCGTTCACATCTGAGCGCGATGCACGAAGCCATAGAGCAAGGAGCTAATGTCAGGGGCTATTTCCTGTGGTCGCTGATGGACAACTATGAGTGGGCTTTTGGATATAGCAAGCGATTCGGTATGGTGCGCGTCGACTACGAAACTTTTCGACGCATTCCTAAGGCAAGTGCCGCATGGTTCAGTCAGGTTGCGCGGTGCGGTGAAATTCCGGCGTAGGTAATCATCACGTCATCTCAACGAATGCAGCAGGGGAGCACCGCACATGATCTTCATCGATCCCAGTAGTAAAGCGCCGACCTTTCAGCAGATCTGCGATTCGGTAGTGCGCGACATCGACACCGGCGACCTCGTGCCGGGTGCCCAGCTACCCACGGTGCGCGACATGGCCGAAGAGATGGGCTTGGCGGCAAACACTGTGGCTAAGGCGTACAAGCAACTGGCAGCAGAGGGGCACGTCGTCACCAAGGGTCGCAACGGCACGTTCGTATCCCCGGAGCGCGCTGGGGACCGCGCCTGCGACAGCACACAAGCGGCACACCTGTTTGCCGCGGCAGCCCAGCGCAGCGGCCTGTCGGTGAACGAAGCGATCGGGCTGCTCCGCCGCTCGTGGTAGCCCGCGGGCACGACATCTCGCTGTGAGCGATCCCCTGGCGATCGCTCACAGCGACCGGCGAGAAGACGATTACTTGCGCAGGGGGGTGACGTAGGCAGAGCTGATCCCACCGTCGATCACGAATTCGTTGGCTGTCATGAAACTCGAGTCGTCACTGGCCAGGAATGCCACTGCGGCAGCAATTTCTTCTGGTTCGGCGAACCTGCCCATCGGCACGTGAATGAGTCGGCGTTCGGCTTGCTCCGGGTCAGCTGCAAACAACTCTTGCAGCAGCGGTGTGTTCACCGGGCCAGGGCATAGTGCGTTGACGCGCACGCCGGTGCGGGCAAACTGCACCCCGAGCTCGCGAGACATCGAGAGCACCCCGCCCTTTGAGGCGCTATAGGAGACCTGCGACGTGGCAGCACCCATGATCGCCACGAACGATGCAGTGTTGATGATTGAACCTTTGCCCTGCTCGATCATGTACGGCAAAGCCGCTTGGCAGCACAGGTAGACACTGGTCAGGTTGACGTCTTGCACCTGACGCCAGGTGTCCAGATCGGTGTCCAAAATCGACTGATCGGCTGGAGGATTGATTCCTGCGTTGTTAAAAGCGATATCGACGGACCCGAAATGCTCATAGGCCGCTGCATACATGGCGGTGACTTGGTCCTTGTCGGAGACATCGCACCGCACGAAGAGGCCGCCGAGCTCAGCAGCCGCAGCATTGCCGACGTCAGCGCTGCAGATATCGCCCACCACCACCTGTGCACCCTCAGCTGCTAAGCGGCGTCCGGCAGCCAGTCCGATACCGCTCGCCCCTCCGGTGACGACCGCAACCCGTCCGTCCAGGCGAGCACGTGCTTGGGACGTAGCGGACGCGGGTTCATTCGATTCGGATTCAATCGACACAGTGGAGGGGCCTTTCGGAGGAACTCAGCAGGGTATTACGACGATGCGAAGAATACGGTCTTGGTCTCGGTGAATGCATCGAGGGCGTCTGGACCAAGTTCGCGGCCCAGACCGGATTGCTTGAAGCCGCCGAACGGTGTGTTGTAGCGCACCGATGAGTGCGAGTTGACGGCGATGTTGCCCGCTTGCAAACCGCGGCTCACCCGCATCGCTCGACCCACGTCACCGGTCCAGATCGAGCCAGACAGACCGTATGAGGTGTCGTTCGCGATCGCCAACGCATCCGCCTCATCCTCGAATGGCAGCAGCGATATCACCGGACCGAAGATCTCTTCGGTGAAGGCCCGGTCCTGGGCGCTGCTGGCTCGCAGCACCGTCGGCGGCAGCCAATAGCCGGCTCCATCAGGGCATGAACCTCGAGCCAACACCTCAGCGCCGTCGAGATACGAGCGGACGTGGTCGCGGTGTCCGGCCGAGATGAGAGGCCCCATCTCGGCGTCTTCGCGGCGGGGGTCGGCCACGACAAACCCGCTGATGGCCGGCCCGAGCTCTGCTACGAAGTCATCCAGCACCTCGCGCTGGACCAACAACCGCGAGCGAGCACAACAGTCCTGACCCGCGTTGTCCAACCCTCCGCCAGGCGCAGCCGCCGCGGCAGCAGTCAGGTCGGCGTCGGCGAACACGATATTGGCGTTCTTGCCGCCCAACTCCAGGGTCACCCGCTTCACCTGGTCTGCGCATCCGGCCATGATCTGCTTGCCCACCTCGGTGGAGCCGGTGAAGACGACTTTGCCGACGCTGGGGTGGGATACGAACCGTTGGCCCACGACGGATCCCTTGCCCGGCAGGACTTGGAGCAAGCCCTCGGGAATGCCTGCCTCGAGCGCCAACTCAGCCAGGCGAAGAGCGGTCAGCGGTGTCAGCTCGGCGGGCTTGAGCACAACGGCATTACCAGCCGCGAGTGCCGGCCCGATCGCCCATCCTGCAATCGGCATCGGGAAGTTCCACGGGACGATGACGCCGATGACGCCGATCGGCTCGTGAAAGGTAGCGACGACTCCGCTGTCGACGGGAATCTGTTGGCCGAGGTGCCGCTCGGGTGCCCCCGCATAATAGTGCAGGACGTTCGCGACGTTGTTCGCTTCCCACCGGGCGTTACCGATCGTGTGCCCTGCGTTGCGGACCTCCAACTGAGCCAGTTCCTCGTTGTGGTCCGCGACCATATCGGCAAAACGGCGCAGCAGCCGTGCGCGATCTGCGGCATTTACGCGTTGCCAGCGAGCTCCAGCGAGCACCGCTGCATCGATGGCTCGATCCGTTGCCGCCTCATCCAGCGACTCGATCGTCGAGATGACCTCTTCGGTGGCCGGGTTCAGCACATCCGTCACAGGCGTTCGAACCCCCGCCGCAGCTCCCAGTCGGTCACCGCCGCTTCGAAGTCACGCAACTCGATATCGGCCATATGCACGTAGTGGTCGACAACCTCATCACCAAACACCTCGCGCGCGATGCTGGAGCCGTCCAGTAGGTCGCGAGCCTCGCGCAGCGTCCCGGGCACCTGGTCCTTATCCGCCTCGTAGGCATTGCCCTCGGTCATCGGCTCGAGCTTTACCTTGTTTTCAATGCCGTACAGGCCCGCAGCCAGCATCGCTGAGAGAGCGAGGTAGGGGTTGGCGTCACCGCCGGGCACTCGGTTCTCCATCCGTGCGCTGCCGCCCTCGCCCACTGTCCTTACCGAGCAGGTGCGGTTGTCCAAGCCCCATGCGACTGCGGTCGGCGCAAACGAGCCGTGCGCGAAGCGCTTGTACGAATTGATGTTGGGGGCGTAGAACAGGGTGAACTCGCGCATAGTGGTCAGCAGTCCCGCAATGAAGTGGTCGTAGAGCGCCGTGCGCTCGCCCTTGTCTTCATCCCAGAAGATCACCGAGTCATCGAGCGCGCGAAGGGAGAGGTGAATGTGGCAGGAGTTACCTTCGCGGTCGTTGGGCTTGGCCATGAA
>JBATUU010000153.1:0-7491 GCA_049671385.1 Ornithinimicrobium sp.
CTCGTGGACCGAGATCTGTCCGGCTGGTCGGCGCCCTCAGGGTTGAAGTGAGGATGCGCATCCTGCACGTTCTCGAGCCCGCCACGGCCGGTGTTCCCCGACTGGTCAGCTACATCGTGCGCGAGCAGATCGCTGCTGGGCACGATGTCTGCGTACTCTCTCCAGCGCCGTTGCCTCACTCACAGCAGTTCACGTGGGTTCCATGGGCTATACGCCGAAGGCGTCCTACGAGCTACCTTCGATCCCTGGTGCAATTGCACAACGTGCATAGCCGCTTTCAACCAGACGTTGTGCACGCACATTCGTTCTTTGCGGGCCTGCTGACTCGCTTGCCGGGGTCTCTGTTACCTGCGACCCCGCTTGTGTACCAACCACATGCGTGGGCCTTCGACGTCTTCGGGGGCCGAGCCCGCTGGCTGGTCGAGACATGGGAGCGATTTGCCGGACGCCGGACGAGCGTAGTCGTCACCAATTGTCAGGATGAATTGCAGCGTGGGCGCAGGGCAGGCGTCACCACCGAGGGTCAGGCTGTCGGAGTAGCAGTCGACATCGAAGGCCTGAGCGTGCCCACCGCGGCCGAGCGTGCGCAGAGCCGCGCGAACTTGAGTTTGGGACCAGGCCCAATTGTCCTGTTGCTCGGGCGGATTGCGCACCAGAAGGGGCAGGACCAGCTGGTCCGTCACTGGAATCCCCAGCAGTTACCCGCCGGCACTCGACTGGTGCTCGTCGGTCAAGGAGACGTGCAACCTTTGATCCGAGCCGCCGGCGATCGCTGGGGTTCGTCCATCCTGCATGTCGGCGGAACAGCGGATATCCGGCCCTGGCTGTGGGCTGCGGATGTGATGGTGATCCCGTCTCGATACGAGACCGTTTCCTTGGTGGCTGGTGAGGCGATGGCCACCGGGCTTCCAGTCGTGGCCACTGACTTCGACGGAGCCGCGGAGGTACTCGGTGCTCACGGCGATGAGCCTGCAGGTGTCGTCGTCGGGCTCGCAGACATGGATGCACTGATGCGGGCAATCCGCTTGCTCCTCGTGGATCGAGACCATCGCGACCGTCTTGCCGCCCATGGCCGTCGGCGAGCGGTTCGGTATTGTTCGCCACAAAGCGTCGAGCGAGCACTTCGCGACGTGTACAGCGTCCTTATTCCTGCTGCGAAGGTGCCATGACCCCCGAGCCGACGTTCCTGGTCATCGGCGCCGCCCGCAGCGGGACGACGGCCTTGGTCGAAGACCTTCGAAACCACCCTCGGGTTTTCGTGACTCAGCCAAAAGAGCCGCATTACTTCGCCCTGCACGATCGACCTCCTGGCTTCACTGGGCCCGGCGATGCGAGCACCATCAACCGGGTCGCGACGCCGAGCCTTGCGGCGTACCGGGCGCTATATCCCAACCGTGGCGCGGGCTATGACGCGCTGGGTGAGGGATCGGTCTCGACGCTCTACTACCACCAGCACGCCATTCCTGAGATCCGGCGACTCGTCCCCCGCGCCAAACTGATTATCATCTTGCGCGAGCCCGTGGATCGAGCAAAATCGGCCTATGACTATCTGACCTCTAAGGGTCACGAAACCGCACCGTCTCTCTTGGACGCCGTAGCGCTGGAAACAGAGCGCATCGAGCGCGGCTACCACCATCTGTGGCACTACACGGCAATGAGCCGGTACGCCCAGTCGGTGGGAGCCTTCTTAGCAACGTTTGGTCCTGAACAGGTCGGCATCTGGTTTCATGACGAGCTCGTCAATGATTACGACGGCACGATGTCCTCGGTGCGAGAGTTCATCGGTGTCAGGGAGTCTGAGGAGACTGCCTCGGGGTCGCGCACGCCTCGAGTGAACGCAAGTGGCACACCTCGCTCGCCCACCCTGACTCGAGCCGTTCGCTCTGCGGCTGGGAATCGCGTCAGTCGCCACACCATCCGAGCTGTGACCACCTTCAGTTTCCGCGAACGTGTCCGCCGGATGATGGTCACAAGCTCCGCCCTGGACACGGATACTCGCGAACTCTTGGCGCCACGATTTGCCGAGGATCTGATGGAGCTGCGCGAGCTCCTCCGAGATCGCTGGGCTCCTCACTGGCTAACGAACCCGAAGGCATGACGATGAGCAAACCCTTCAGGGTCCTTCAGATGCACAACCACCACGCGACCTTGGGCGGGGCGATGGAGGTGTTGGCCGACGAGGCTGAGCTTCTGGGCAATGCCGGCCACGAGGTCCAACAGTTGACTCTGCCCGCAGCAGGTGACATGGGGCTCAATCCCGTCCAGGCGGGCGCCAGGGCCATCTGGAATGTGCCGCTGACCAAGGAGCTCGAGCGCCGCATCCATTCCTTTGCTCCGGACATCGTGCATGTGCACACCCCGTTTCCACTCATGTCCCCTGCCATCTTCCGAACCGCTTCGGCACGCGGGGTACCGACGGTGACCACGCTGCACAGCTACCGTTACTCCTGCATCGCTGCCACCTGTCTCCGCAACGGTTCGATCTGTGAGGACTGCATCGGTAAGGCGGTGAAATGGCCCGGCATACAGCACCGCTGCTACCACGACAGCATCGGTGCCAGCGCAGCATTGACGGCTGGCCTTGCCCTGCATCGTCGCCTCGGGACATTTGATCGGCACGTCGACCGTTTCATCACGCTGACCGAATTTGCTCGGCAGTTACTCATCCGGGACGGCATCAGACCTGATCACATTGTGGTGAAGCCGAACTCGGTGCCTGATCCCGGCGAGCCTGACCCCGCCCAGCCACCCCGAGATGACTTCGTGCTGTATGCCGGGCGCCTCGTCCCCGAAAAGGGCATCGACACGATGCTGCGGGCTTGGTCAAAAATCGCTGGAGACCGAGAACTGCGGATTGCGGGGTCGGGCGAGCTTCTGGATCAGGTGCATGCAGCGGCCGCCAACGATTCACGGATCAAGCCATTGGGTTGGCTATCGATGGACGACACGCTCGATTTGATGCGCCGGGCGAGCGCAGTTTTGATTCCCTCGGAGTGGTACGAGGGGCTTCCCCTCGTCCTGCTTCGAGCGCAATCGGTGGCAGCGCCGATCGTCATCTCGAACCTTGAGAACATCAGTCGCGAGTTGCTGATGGATGACGCCGGCGTGACATACAACGTGGGCGATGCCGACGACCTCGCGCGAAGGCTTCAGGGCCTACTGGATGACCCGGAGCGCGCTCAGCGCTTAGGGCTCAACGCGCGGGCGGGCTACGCCCGGCGCTACACACCAGCTCGCAACCTCGCGGCACTCGAGGACATTTACGGCTCTCTTGCCGCCACTGGCTCCCAGTGACGACATCAACAGGTTCTCCCGCCGGAGGCTCGCTCGGCGGGTCGATCTCGTGGTTTGGCGTGTCCTACCTCCTCAGCATCACCGGTTTCCTGGTGCTGAACGCCCTGGCAGCGCGTGCGCTAGGCATTGAGGACTTTGGTCGCTTCGTCGTGATCTACACAGCCTCGCTGGTCGCCGGTCAGATTGGACTGATCGGGGTTCACCGCGCCGGAGTACGGGAGGTAGCCCGGCTCGAAAGGTTCGACCTGCCACACGCAACCGACCTCAAAGACGATCTCCAGACGGTCTCTTTGACGTCTCTCCCGTTGGTCGCCGTGGTGGTGGGTCTGGGCTCGTCAATAGTCTTCGGCTCGGCCGAAGACCCCAATCTGATCCTCGGAATTTCGGTCAGCGGCCTGACATATTTCAGTGGTCAACAAAAGCTTGTTTCGCACTACCTGCGCGGGCTGGGCCGTATCGGAGCAGCCGGACTACTTGAAGGGCGGTCCGGCGGCGGGCTCGTGACCGTGCTTCAGGCGGGTCTGCTCGCCGTGTGGATGGCTGCAGGTTTCCGAACAGGGCTCAGCACGCTAGTGATTCTCCTCACTTGTGCCTATGTGGTGCCCACCATCTGGGGACGTCTGGTAGTCCGCAGTTTCTGGCCGCGTGGAAAACATGCGCTCAATCACATCGGGAGGCTGCGCGTTCTGTGGAGTCGGGATTGGCGCTTTTTCGTCTTGTCAACAGCGTCGGCTGCCTCGCAATACGTAGAGGTGTGGCTGGCGGGGGCACTTCTGATCGCGGCTGACAGCTCCTATTTCAGTGCCAGTCATCGACTCGCCTCCCTGCTCGTCGTTCCCCTGGCCTCACTCCAAGTCGTAACCTCGCCTGTGATTTCCCGATTGTGGAACCGGCGCGAGCTTGTCAATCTGCAGTCGTTGGCGCGGACCGCCGCAAGCGCAGCGACCGTGGTGACCCTGCTCCTCACCATCCCCATCCTGGTGGCACCCGATCAAGTCATGGGACTGATTTTCGGCTCGGCTTTCGCGCAGGCGGGCATCGTCTTACTCGCTGTGTCCGTAGGGATGCTTGGAAATGTCGTGTCAGGCCTGTGCGGCGCCGTGCTATCGATGACCGGCCATGAGGGCGCATCGGCCGCCGTGACGGTTGCCAGCTTTGTGCTTCGCGTCAGCTTGGGCCTGTGGGCGGGGAGCCAGTATGGGCTGATCGGCCTCGCAATCTCCTTCTCGGCGATCACGGTAATGCACAACCTCACGCTGGCCCTGATGGCTGTTCGGCTGACGGGTGTCATCACCGTCCCCACAGTTCTTCCGGAGCCTCGGCTCGTCCTCCGGTTGCGTGGTTGATCTACTCGATCTTCAGTCGTAGACGACAGGGCCGGCCAACGAATTGCTGGAGAAGAATGCCCGATTGGCATTGCGCGTGACCCGAATCGACGGCGCGGTTGAACTGCCCGTGAATTCCGACCGATAAATGCGCGTTCGAATGCTGGCGCCGACCTTTACTCCACAACTCGCTTCGCCAATCCCGATGACTTCGGAGTTCGTCCCGATGGCGACGTCCTCTGGGTTCACGTCACCACCTAGACGGCGCACTTCAACTACCGATGCCATGGCACCATCACCGTCAAACCGGGTGGCGAGACTTCGAGTGCCAAGGCCGCCCAGAATAGCCACGGGATATTGACTGGCTGTGTCACGCTTGAAGTCACAAGCGCTTAGACGTGTGTTCTTCACGTGACCGTTAATAACAACGGCAGCCTGTGGTTGATTTCGAAGACGGACGCGCCCCAAGGTCGCACGATTGATTCCTCCCGCTGAACGTGATGATAGATAGATCGAGCCAGCAAGGGCGGCCCGAGTTCCCGATGACACCACGTCCACATCGCAATCACGTGCCGTGAGGTCGGCAATCGACCCTGAACTACTCGAATTCAGGACCGACAGGGCCCCTACCTGGGAGCTCGTTCCGCGAATGTTTACGAAGGCGCAGTCGGTAATACTGGCTGTCAGCACCGGTTCGTCCGATCGGCTACCGGGGCGAATGAGGGCGGCGACCATCAGGCGGGCGTTTGTCGATACACCCCGGCAGTTCACGAAGGAACAATCCCTGATGGACTGATCGAAGACCGGATCAGCCGGTGAAGCGGCGGGCACGAACTGAAAGGCATCGTCCCCCGCGGTCACGTCGCAATCGCTCACCCGGTTGTCCCGCCCGGCGAGTATGCGAATACCTCCGTTACCAGACTCTGCGGGTGATCCCGCTATCGTGAGGCCAGATACCCGCCAGTGATCACCAGCGATAAGCACCGCGCGGCCCCCAGAAAAGCAGTTGATCGACCATCCCGACAGCCTGACTCGGTCACCCCAAATACCGAGGATGTTGCCCCGTGAGTCATGGTCTCGAGCCCGCAGGGTGCCCGGACCGGTGATCTCTACATCACTGACCTTCTGACGGAAATCGCGATTCCGTATGAGGCTTCCGCGTGTTCCTCCGGCGTTGCTGAAATCCTTCATAAGAACAGTTCCGCGAGATAAACGCATGCGTAATCCGCTGCTCACCTTCAACGGCTGTTTACACACCACGACTCCGCTCGGGACGATCAACTCACGTCCGGATCGACACGCCTCGTCGATCATGAGCTGCAATTCTTCGCCCGTGGGCACCGTACTCGACCGCGCGTCTCTTTGATCGGTAACACCTACCATGACCGCGACTCCGGCACTTAGATATTGCCGGCGAGTAATGGGCAACGTGAAGAGATAAGACATGGGCAAGCGCCTTCCAGCGTGAAATATGCGGATGCGCTCTACACCCAGCCATGTCAGTGTGAATGCCACCTACGCTCAAGAATGCGAGCGCCTGACCTGGCCTACCGAAGATGAACAAACATTTTGCCGCTCCTAGCGGCACCCTTGACTCCTCTAAGGCTTTCCATTCCGGAATTTGCTTGTTTTTCCATGTGCGGATTCATAGCGGCCGTAGCCATAGCCGTCCTGGGCTGGTGTCATCGACATGACGACTCCGGAGATAGATGCCCCAGCGGCCTGCAGTCGTTCCACTGAGCGGCGCACCTGGGAGGGCGTCGTCTGCCCGTGGCGAGCAACGAGCAATACACCGTCAGCGATGGTCGAGAGCACCGCGGCATCTGTTACTGGCAGAAGTGGAGGAGAATCGATCAACACGTAATCGAATTGCTCTTCGAGGTCGCGAATCAACCGGGTCATAACACTCGACTGCAGCAACTCCGAGGGGTTCGGCGGCAGCTCGCCGGCCGCTAGCAAGGCCAACGGCAACTCATCGCGTTGCACGAGTGCCTGCGCCAACGACGCCCTGCCGGCAAGTAGGTCGGTCAATCCGACCTCGGCATCCATCCGCAGGTATTGGCTCGCCTTTGGCTCTCGGAGGTCGCTGTCGACGATCGCTACGCTGCTGCCGCCACGCGCGAGCATCAGCGCGAGGTTCACAGTCACCGACGTCTTTCCCTCACCTGGCAGTGCAGAGGTCACCACAACCGAATGCGGTCGCGAATCTGCATTCAAGAACTGCAATCCAGTGCGTAGGACTCTGAAGGCTTCTGCTCTCGGATGCATGCTGTCCGCCGATCCGATCAACGGACGCTGCCTCGCTGAGCTGTCATGCGGGATGTGGGCCAATACCGGCGCAGGGGCGACGTCCCCGAGGTCTTCATCGCTTTTGATCCCACTGTCGAAGGCCTCACGCCCAAAAGCCGCAACTGCACCGATCAGCAGTCCAAGAAGCGCGCCGATCGGGAGATCACGTAAGGGCTGCGGCGACACCGCAGTCCCGGATCGGGACGCCTCGTCGACGATCGTCGCCTGAATTGCACTGCGATCCGAGCCCTCGGGGGTCTCCAACTCCTCCACGAGTTGTTCCAACTGCTCGGCAAAGGCTTGGGCCACATTCTGAGCTTGGTCAGGGTCGGTGCCGATATAGCGGATCTCGATGATGACCGTGTCCGGCACGACGGCCACGCTCACGTCATCCTTCAGGGACTGCGCCGGTACCTCATCAACCTCGGCCCGCACCCGATCTTGAAGGGTTTGCCCCTGCACCAGCGTCGCGTAGGAACGCACACGCTCGGCAGCAAATCGTCCTGCCTGGGCAGCGTCAGTAGTCTCACTCGAGGCCGCCGAGACGAAGATCCGAGCAGAGGACTCATACGTCGGAGCCGTC
>JBATUU010000154.1:0-10103 GCA_049671385.1 Ornithinimicrobium sp.
AGCCCGAACCGGGTGTCGTTGGCCGCCTCGACGACCTCGTCCTCGGTCTCGAACGGCGTCAGCGCTGCAACCGGGCCGAAGATCTCCTCCTCACGCATCCGTGACTGCGGGCTCACTCCCTGCAGCACGGTCGGCGGGTAGAAGTAGCCGTCGCCCTCGGGCACGGTGCCACCGACCAGCACGGATGCCCCGTGGTCCTTCGCGTCGCGGACCAAACCGTCCACCTTGGACTGGGCTGCCTCGTCGATCAGCGGGCCGACCTGGCTGCCCTTTTCGGTGCCGTCGCCCACCGTGAGGTCGCCCATCCGCTGAGCCAGCCGGGCGCCGAAGTCATCGATCAGCGAGGAGTGCACGAAGATGCGGTTGGCCGAAGTGCAGGCCTCACCCATGTTGCGCATCTTGGCCTGCATACACCCCTCGACGGCCTCGTCCAGGTCGGCGTCCTCAAAGACCAGGAACGGCGCGTTGCCGCCCAGCTCCATCGACGTGCGCAAGACCTTGTCGGCACACTGCTCCAGCAGCACCTTGCCGATCTTGGTCGACCCCGTGAACGACAGCTTGCGCGCGTCCCCGGAGCGGATCAGCGGCTCCATCAGCTCGCCGGCCTGCATCGCCGGCACGATGTTGACGACCCCGTCCGGCACTCCCGCCTCCTGCAGAATCTGGGCCAGCGCCAGCATCGACAGCGGCGTCTGGTGAGCCGGCTTCAGCACGCTGGTGCATCCGGCGGCGAGCGCCGGGCCCAACTTGCGCGTGCCCATGGCCATCGGGAAGTTCCACGGGGTGATCAACAGGCACGGACCCACCGGCTGCTTGTGCACCAGGAACCGTCCGCCCCCCTGCGGTGAGGTCTGGTAGCCACCGTCGATCCGCAACGCCTCGCCGGCAAAATGACGGAAAAACTCTGCGGCGTAGGCGATCTCACCCTTGGCCTCGGCCAACGGCTTGCCCATCTCCAAGGTCATGAGCAGTCCAAGCTCGTCCCGGCGCTCCATCAACAGCTCGAAGGCGCGAGTCAACATCCCGTGCCGCTCCAGGGCCGATGTCGCGGCGAAACCTGGCTGCGCAGCGACCGCTGCGTCCATCGCCGCCCGGCCGTCCTCAGCCGAGGCGTCGGCTACCTCACACAGCACACGGCCCGTCGCGGGGTTGATGACTTCGAAGGTCGCGCCGCCCGTCGCTGGGCGGAACTGCCCATCGATGAACAGGTCGGTGGGGGTGTCTTCAACCAACTGTGCGTGCTGGTTGTCCGGGCTAGCGGTCGTCGCCGCATCGGTCATGGTGCCTCCTGTGGTGTGCGTGCGCTCCTACGCTACGCTTTCACCGTATTGTCGACAATCAGACACTGGCGGTCTGCGGTGGGACGCGGCTCGCCCTGACAGCAGGAGGCCCGTCATGGCCCAACTCTCCGCCGCCCTCAAGCAAGCCACACCGGTCATCGTCGCGCGCGGTGAAGGGGCACTCGTCTTCGATGAGGACGACCGCAGATATCTGGACTTCACCGCCGGTATCGGCGTGACCAGCACGGGTCACTGCCACCCGCACGTGGTGCAGGCGGCCCAGGCACAGGTCGGCCAGATGATCCACGCGCAGTACACCACCGTGATGCACCGTCCGCTGCTCGACCTGGTCGACCGCCTCGGCGAGGTGCTTCCCGCCGGATTGGACCGCGTGTTCTTCTCCAACTCCGGGTCCGAGGCGGTCGAGTCCTCGTTGCGACTGGTGCGCCAGGCCACCGGCCGGCCCAACATCGTCGTCTTCCATGGGGGCTTTCATGGTCGCACCGTCGCCGCCGCCTCGATGACCTCCTCCAGCACGAAGTACCGCTCCGGCTTCGCCCCCATGATGGCCGGGGTGACGATCAGCCCCTTCCCGGACCCGCACCACTACGGCTGGAGCCAGGAGCAGGCCACGCAGTTCGCGCTGGACCAGCTCGACTACACCCTGCAGACCGTCAGCTCACCTGCGGATACCGCGGCATTCCTGATCGAGCCGGTCCTCGGTGAGGGTGGCTACGTGCCCGCGAGCACCGAGTTCTTCGCGGGCCTGCGGGAGCGAGCGGATCGCCACGGCATCCTGATCATCGTCGATGAGGTGCAGGCCGGGTATGGGCGGACCGGCCGGTTCTGGGGACACCAGCACTTCGATGCCCGTCCCGATGTCGTGATCACCGCCAAGGGACTCGCCTCCGGATTCCCACTGTCCGCGATCGCCGCCTCAGAGGACCTGATGGGCAAGGCATGGCCCGGGTCCCAAGGAGGCACCTACGGGGCCAACGCGGTTTCCTGCGCCGCGGCCGTGGCCACCCTCGAGGTCATCACCGAGGAGGGCTTGGTCGCCAACGCGGAGGAACGAGGTGCCCAGCTGCGAGCCGGACTCGAAGCGTCACTGGCCAAGCACTCACCGCAGAGCAACGTCCGCGGTCTCGGCCTGATGCAGGGCGTGGAGTTCCGCAACGCCGACGGCAAGCCCGACCCCGAGAAGGCAGCGGCGGCTCAGCGCACCGCACACGAGCATGGCCTACTGCTGCTCACCTGCGGCGCCTGGGGTCAGGTGGTTCGCTTCATCCCGGCTCTGGTGGTCGACGAAGCGCTCGTCGATGAAGGGCTGCGGACCTGGGACGCGGTGCTGTCCGAGCTCGCCTAGGCATTCGCGCACAGAGGGACCCTCATCCCCGGGAGACCTCGACACACACGAAGACCCGCAGACGACCAGATCGTCTGCGGGTCTTCTGTTGTGACTGACTCGTTTAGTCGCTCGACTTCGACCCTGTGGCTGAGGACGAGCCGGCTGAGCTCCTGGCCGCTTCGGGCTCACCCACCGGTTGCTCGGCGCGCGGGCTCAGGAAGTCCTCTTCCTCGGACAGCAACGCCTTCAATAGAGCGAACATCATCGCGAAGACGAGGATGAAGATCGGCAACCCGATCACTGTGATCACTTGTTGCAGGGCCTCCAGCCCGGTGTCTCCGCCCAGCACGATCAGCAGGGCAGCCAGCGATCCCATCGACACACCCCAGAACACGCGCTGGCGAGTGGGGCTGTCGTCCCCATCGCCGGTGCACAGGATGTCGATCACCAGAGCGGCGGAGTCTGCCGAGGTGGCGAAGAACAGCGCCACGATGACGACGGCAAGGCCCTGGACCAGCGTGGTGGCCGGGAAGTTCTCGAAGAACTCGAACATCGCCAGCGGAACGCTCTCGGCCACGGCAGCTGAGATCGAGCCACCACTGCCGCCGATGCCGTCGATCTCCATCGCCGACCAGCCGAAGATGGCAAACCAGATCAGGGTGAACAACGACGGGGCGACGAGCACGCCCATGACGAACTGCCGAATCGTGCGACCGCGCGAGATCCGCGCCAGGAAGACTCCCATGAAGGGCGACCAGGTGACGGTCCAGGCCCAGTAGAAGACGGTCCAGCCGCCCTGCCAGCCCCAGCCGCCCTCGTCGGTGTAGCGAGCCATCGCGTCGTTCCAGAACGACAACGGCACGATATTGGAGGCGTAGATGCCCGCGCTCTCGATGACCTGGCGCAGCAGGAACACGGTCTCGCCGGTGAACAGCACAAACAGCATCAAGCCGATGGCCATTCCGATGTTGAGGTTCGACAGCCGCTTGATCCCCTTGTCGAGCCCGGCGACGATCGAGGTCACCGCGACGGCGGTCAGCACGGCGATGATCACGACCTTGGGCCACACCGCATCCGGCCAGCCCAGGAGCTCGCTCAGCCCGGCGTTGATCTGCGAGGTGCCGAGTCCCAGCGAGACGGCCAGCCCGAACAGCGTACCGAGCACCGCAAAAATATCGATCGTCTTGCCGATCGGTCCGTGGATGCGTTCCTTCAGGAACGGGTAGAACACCGAGCTGACCCGCATCGGCAGCTTGTAGCGGTAGATGAAGTAGGCGAAGGCGAGACCGGGCAGCGTGAAGATGGCCCAGGTATGCAGGCCGAGGTGATAGAGCGAGAAGGCCATCGCGTCCTCGGCGGCGGCCACGCTGTAGGCGTCCACATCGCGCGGGGGATTGTCGAAGTGGGAGATCGGCTCGGCCACTCCCCAGAACATCAGCACTGTGCCGATGCCACCGGCGAAGAGCATGGCAAACCAGGACAGTCCGCTATAGGCCGGTCGGGAGTCGTTGCCTCCGAGCCGGATCGCGCCGAACTTGCTGAACGCCACCCAGATCAGGAACACCAGCCAACTGCTGACCCCGAAGATGAAGAACCACCCGAGGTTCGTCACCACCCAGGTGCGCCCCGAGCCGAAGGCCTCCCCGATTGGCCCTGGAAACAGCAGCAGAAGGATGAGGAAGCCGATCATCAGACCGGCGGACCAGAAGAAGATGACGGGGTCCGTGCGCAAGCCGAGTCGTCGAGCCAAGGTGTCCATCGAGTCAGTACCTCCAGGTCGGTGGCCCCACTACCGACCGTGCTCCACGACACGACCAGCAGATGACGAAGCCCTCGCCAGACAACAATTGTCCAATTGTCGACAAATGTCTACCCCTGCGACGAGGGTTCTCCAGCGTGCGCCGCGATCGGACAGCCCGGAATCGGTCAACCGGACGTGGACAGTGCGCCTCAAACACCGGGTCGCACCCGCACGCTGTGAGGATCGACCACACGCGAGAAGGGACGCCCGTTGCTAGCCTGAAGCGTTCCGTTCTCGCCAGCTCAAAGGACCCACACCATGTACTTCATCGTCGTGAAGTTCCAGACCAAGCCCGACTGGTCGCAACGTTGGATGGGTTTGGTCGACGACTTCACTCGCTCGACACGGGCCGAAGAGGGCAACCTGTGGTTCGAGTGGTCGCGCAGTGTCGAGGACCCACAGGAATTCGTGCTGGTTGAGGCGTTCACTGACGACGGCGCGGAGTCTCACGTGGGCAGCGACCACTTCGCGCAGGCGATGAAAGATCTGCCGCAGGCCCTGGTGAGCACCCCGAAGATCATCAGCCGTCAGGTGGAAGGCACCGGTTGGGGCGAGATGGGCGAGATGTCCGTCACGTGATGCCGCGAACCAAGCCTGAGCGACTGGTCCTCCGTCAATAGGTGAGTCCGTCGAACCGAGGGAGGTCACTCTCATCGAGGTATGCACGCTCTCACCTAGCCCTGGGGTGGTGAGAGCGTGCATAAGGTGGTGAGAGCGAGCCGGTTTGTGCATTGACGGCCCCCAAAACAACAACAGGACGAACCCGGTGAAGGTTCGCCCTGTGGTCAGTTCCTCTCGGAGCATGTCCTGAGACATCAGATGGGTGCGCGAGGGGGGATTTGAACCCCCACGCCCTTTCGGACACTGGCACCTGAAGCCAGCGCGTCTGCCGTTCCGCCACTCGCGCGAGTGCCGGAGAAGATTAGCACGCACGGCGCTTGCGACCCACCTACCCACAAAGGCCAGAGCGCGGGCTCACTTGTTGTTGCAGGCGTACACCCACGTTTGCTTGCGGCGCGGTCTCAGCCATGACAGATAGCATCGGACCGGGCTGACTAGCCCCGCCCCGGATCACGATCGAGAGGAGCACGCGGTGGGCATCTTCGACAACCTCGAACGCAATCTCGAGCGCGCCGTCAAAGCACCCTTCGCGAAGGTCTTCAAGGCGGAGGTGCAGCCGGTCGAGATTGCCTCACACATCCGCGGCGCGATGGATGAGCGAGCAGCCGTTCTCGGTCCGGGCCGCACGATGGTGCCCAACCTCTTCACGGTCGAGTTGGCCGACAGCGACTACGAGCGCCTCTCCTCCTTCGACGAGGCACTGACCAGCGAGCTCGTCGCCGCCGCCGAAGACCACGCCGATGCGCAGCGCTACACCTCACCTGGCCCGATGCAGGTCCGGTTGACCAGCGGCAGTGACCTGGAGACCGGCATTTTCCGCGTCGTGCCAGCATCGAAGAAGGGTCAGCGCGCTGCCACCCAGAACGCCGGCGGCAGGCCCGCCCCTAGCTCCGCGGCCAACGCTGGTGGTGACTCCCAGCGTGGTCCAGACCCGCAGCCAGCGCATGACGACAGCAGCACCCGTGCCTTCCCCACCACACCGCCGCCCGGCAAGGCTCGCCAGTCGCCGCGAGGCCCCCAGCCGTGGCTGGAGATCGACGGAGATCAGCAACCCCTCCAGACGGCCGTCACCAGCCTCGGCCGGGACTCATCAGCCGGCATCGTGATCGACGACCCAGGGGTCAGTCGCCGCCACGCCGAGATCCGTGTCAGCCACGATGGGCCTCACCTGCAAGTGCTGATCCGAGACGCTGGCTCCACCAACGGCACATACCTCAACGGCGACCAGATCGGCACCGAGGAGCTCACTGACGGCGACCGGATCACGATCGGCCGCACGTCGATCACCTTCCACATGGATAGGTCCCGATGAGCGAGCTCACCCTGAACGTCGTCCGCCTCGGCCTGCTCGCGGTGCTCTGGGCGTTCGTCTTTTCGATCGTCGGAGCGTTGCGCACCGACCTCTACGGCACCCGGGTCCAGAGCCGGGGCTCGACCACCCGCAAAGAGAACAAAGCGCCCAAGCGCAACCAGATCAAGTCCACCACGCCGACCCACCTGGCGGTCGTGGCCGGATCGCTGCGAGGCACCACCGTGCCGCTCGGCGAGAACGGCGTGTTGATCGGCCGCAACCCCGAGTGCAGCCTGGTCCTGACCGACGACTTCGCCTCCGGTCGCCACCTACGCGTCTATCCAGGCAGCGACGCCTGGTATGCCGATGACCTCGACTCCACGAACGGCACCTTCATCAATCAGCGACGGATCGACACCGGCGCCCGGCTCGACCTCGGCGCCCAGATCCGCATCGGGCAGACGATCATCGAGCTGCGACGGTAGGGCGCGATGTCCATCGCCCTGGCGTATGCCGCTCGTTCGCACATCGGGCTCGGCACCAAATCTCGCAATGAGGACTCGGCATACGCCGGTCCTGAGTTGTTGGTGCTCTGCGACGGTATGGGTGGACACGCCGCAGGGGATGTCGCCAGCTCGTTGATCGTGGGTGAGTTGGTGCACCTCGACGGCGAGGCTGACGGCGCTGACGACATGCTCGACGTGCTCAACGACAGCATCACCGCAGCTAACGAACGACTCGCCGAAGTCAGTCAGGAGTCGGCCGACTCCTCCGGCATGGGCACCACCTGCATCGCGATGCTGCGCTCGGGCAGCAAGTTGGCCGTTGCCAACATCGGCGACTCCCGCGCCTACCTGCGGCGCGGCACCCGGGTCACCCAGATCACCCGCGACCACTCCTTCGTGCAACAGCTGCTCGACGAGGGCCGTATCTCCGCCGAGGAAGCCGTGCATCATCCACAGCGCAGCCTCGTGACGCGGGTGCTCACCGGCCGCGATGACGACCACCCTGACCTCACGGTTCGCGAGCTGCGCGCCGGAGACCGACTCCTGGTTTGCTCCGACGGGGTGACCGACTATGTCGCCGAAGACACCGTCGCCGACATCCTGCGCGCGACAGGCAGCCCGGGCGACATCGCCGATCAACTCATCGCGATCTCACTGCGCGCCGCCGCTCGGGACAACATCACCGTGATTGTCGCCGACGCCATCGACGCCGACGGAAATACCGATCCTCAGGTCGTCGGCGCAGCCAGCGAGCGGCGCGGCATGCAGATGCTGGAGGGGGACAGCAACGCCGCCAGTCCAGCCGCCAAAGCAGCCGCCCTCTCCCGGCATACTCGGGATGAGCCCGAGGCACCGATGCTCGCTGAGGAAAACAACTCCGGTCTGCTTGCGTGGCTGCGTCGAGGGGTCGTCGCACTTGCCGCGGTTGCTGTCATCGGCGCTGCCGGATACGGCACCTACCTGTGGAGTCAGCAGCAGTACTTCGTGGGTGAATCCGGTGGCAACGTCACGATCTATCGCGGCGTGGCCCAAGACCTCGGTCCCCTGGCGTTGTCCGAGCCCGAAGTCGTCACCGACCTCGCCGTTGATGAGCTGCCCGAGTACTACCAGGAGCGCGTTACCAGCACGCTGTCGGCGGACGATCTTGAAGACGCGGAGAACACCGTCAGCGAACTGCGCGGGTTGATTCTGATCGACTGCACCCCGATACCGGTGATCCCCCCGGACATCGGGACATCAGGGGATCGCACGCTGCCGGTGCCCGAAGGGACTGTGCCACCCCAGAGCGAGTTGGAGACGGTGCTGCCGCCGGGGTGTGAATCGTGAGCGTCAGCACCGTCACCGACGTCCGCCCCAGGACCGGGCGCACGACCGAACTGCTGTTGCTGCTGTTCGCCGTCGGCATTGTGGTCCTGGCCTACGTCAACGTGGGCCTCGCCACGAGCGGCACCATCCCGGCGAACCTGCTCGCCCAATCCATCGGGTTCCTGGTGATCACCCTTGGCATGCACGTGGTGATCCGGATCAAAGCGCAGTATGCCGACCCGCTACTGCTCCCGATCGCCACCCTGCTCAACGGTTTGGGCCTGGTGATGATCCATCGAATCGATATCGGTCAAGGTCGTGAGGCGGCCGAAGGCGTCGCCACACGACAGTTGATGTGGAGCGCGCTGGCCATCCTGCTGGCCGCAGCCGTGCTCTGGTGGCTGCACGACCATCGCATCCTGCGCCGCTACACCTATGTAGCCATGGCCACCGGATTCATCCTCTTGTTGTTGCCGATGTTGCCGCTCATCGGGCACGAGGAGAACGGCTCTCGTCTGTGGATCAAGATCGCCGGGTTTACCTTCCAACCCGGCGAGATCGCCAAGATCGCCCTCGCCGTCTTCTTCGCCGGATACCTCGTGCAGACCCGAGACGCACTGTCCTTGGTGGGCACCCGGATCATGGGTCTCCATCTGCCCCGGGGTCGAGACCTCGGTCCGATCCTCGCGGCGTGGGGCCTGTCGGCGCTGATCCTGATCGCCCAACGAGACCTGGGCTCCTCCTTGCTGTTCTTCGGCCTGTTCGTGGCCATGCTCTATCTTGCGACCGAGCGCATCTCGTGGGTGATCATCGGACTCTCGCTGTTCGCGGCCGGTTGTTATATCGCGTGGTTGCTGTTCGCCCACGTCCAGACCCGCGTCGATCTATGGCTCGACCCGTTCGCGCCAGGCTTGTCCGACCAGGTCGCCAAGGGCCTCATGGGCATGGGCCACGGCGGCATCTTCGGCACCGGCCTCGGCGAGGGCTACCCCTACGAGACGTATTTCGCCAACAGCGACTACATCGTCGCCAGCTTCGGTGAGGAGCTCGGCATGGTCGGTCTCTTCGCGATGATCCTGTTGTATGCGCTGCTCGTCGAGCGCGGCCTGCGCACTGCCATCGGTGCTCGCGAGGGCTTTGGCAAGCTGCTCGCCGCCGGGCTGGCCTTCTCCATCGGTTTGCAGTGCTTCGTCGTCATCGGGGGCATCACCCGGGTGATTCCGCTCACCGGACTGACCACACCACTGCTCTCAGCCGGAGGCTCATCGCTGATCGCCAACTGGATCATCATCGCCTTGCTGCTGCGGATCAGCGATCACGCCCGCCGCCCGGTCTCCGAGCGCATCCCCGAGGCGGCCCACCCGGCCGAGCTCAAGTTGAAGGCGGCCCGATGAACACCCCGATCCGCCGACTGGCGCTGCTGGTCTTCGCAATGTTCGCCGCGTTGCTGCTGGCCACGACCTATATTCAGTTCGTCCAAGCCGACGAGCTGGCGGACCGTCCGAACAACCGGCGCACCCTGGTGGAGAACTACAGTCGGGACCGAGGGGCGATCCTGATCGAGGGGGAGACCATCGCCCGCTCGGAGGAGACCGACGATGACCTGGGTTGGATCCGCACCTACCCCGCGGGCAGCCAGTTCGGGCACATCACCGGCTACTACTCCTTCATCTACGGCGCTGGTGGCGGTCTCGAGCGTTCTGAGAACGCACTGCTGGCCGGCACCGACGACTCGTTGTTCTACCGGCGCATCGTCGACCTGCTCACCGGCACCGAGCAGCGCGGCGCCACGATCGATCTGACAATCGACCCCGCCGTGCAGCAGGCCGCCGAGGATGCGTTGGGTGATCGCCGGGGGGCCGTGGTGGCGCTGGACCCGGAGACCGGTGCCATCCTCGGCCTGGTCAGCCACCCGTCGTATGACCCGAATGCGCTGGCCTCGCACAACCTC
>JBATUU010000155.1:0-2011 GCA_049671385.1 Ornithinimicrobium sp.
GGTGTTAGCCGACGCGTCCGTAGCTGGTGACGCCGGAAAACATCTTGCGCTTTTGGGTGGGCAGCCCGGCCCGGCCGGAGTCGTAGATCATGCCATCACCGGCGTAGATGGCGTTGTGGTAGGCCGGTGCACCCCAGAACACCAGATCACCGGGTCGCGGCTGGGACACGGGGGTAGTTGCTTGGCGCTGTTGCTCTGCGGTGCGCGGCAGACTGATACCGGCTTTGGCGAACACGTACTGGGTGTAACCCGAGCAGTCGAACCCGGTGGATGGGCTGGTGCCACCCCAGGAGTACATGATGCCGGTGTATTGCTGGGCGTAGGCCAACACAGAGCTCCCAGCGCTAGACGATGTCGAGCGGGTGGAGCTGCGCGATGCCGATGACTGCGAACTGGAACGTCCTGAGGTGCTCAACCCCATCTGACGGCTCGTGATCGGGCCGACGATGCCATCGGGGACAAGGCCGTGCCGGGACTGGTACCGCTTGACCGCTGCGTGTGTCAAAGGCCCGAAAATCCCGTCCCTTTCGGCACCGACGATGCCCTGCACGGCCTCCACCGATCCACCCCTAGAGCCCCACCGCAGCGTGTTCGTGCTGGGGTGCGCAGGCACCGGTAGCAGAGGTGCCGCTACGGCTGGAGTCTGTGGCAGCGTCACGGCAGGGACCTGGTCCGGGGACGCGGGCACTGTCGGCGCGGCCTGCGCACCAGTGGCCATCGCGGCCACCAAGGCGGTGCTGGTGCTCATAGTTGCACCCGCTCGGATCAGGCTCTTTGTGGTGATGGTACGGGCGGCGCGGTGACGCGGTGTGTACGAGGTGCGCATAGTGTGCCTTTCTCCTACGCCTACGGGGTGAGCTGTCGGGTTGGGACTGGAGTTGTCCGGTGACACACCGTCACGGCGCTGTGTCACTACACCCCACGAGACGCTGGACGCCTCGACTGCGTGGTTTCCCCGCTCCTGCCGCGCGGTCACAGACGAACCCATCCACGGTGGCAGGACTCGGCGCCATGGCAGGTGCCCTCAAATGAGGAACGCCGAAACAGTACCCCCCGGAGGTATAAATGTCACGTTTTGGTAACGGCCCCGAGTGGATTACGCCCCAAATCGACGATGCTGCCCACCGCCTCTAGTACCTATACCGGGCAAGGGTACGCTGGTCAGTGAGCGGATGTCGATATGTAAGGAGATGCCCTGTGCATTTCAGTGAGGGCAGGTGGCCAAGCGTGGAGGATCTCAGCGGTTCGAGCGCGCGATCTCGGAAAGGACGCGGTACGGGCCGGCGAGCGGCCGGGGTCAGCGCTCTGGTCGCGGCGTTCCTGCTAGCTGGATGCGCGGACGCTCCGGAGGATGCTCCGGACGACAGCGGGTCAGCGGGGGATGGGCACAACCGCGTTGATGTGATGTTCGCGCAGATGATGATCCCGCACCACGATGACGCCATTGCGATGGCCGAGTATTTGGAGCAGGTCGATGGTATCGACCCGCGTGTGGATGAGTTGGCTGAGGACATCGTGCAAGCCCAGGAGAGTGAAAACAGTGAGATGAACTCCTGGCTGCGCGAGCGGGGATACCCGGAAGTCGATAGTTCCCCAGGGCAGGTGAACGAGGAGGCCGTGTCGGGCAGGAGCACGGCGGACATTGAGGAGTCGTTCTTGACCGAGATGATCGCCCATCACGAGCACGGTGTGGACATGGCTCGTGGAGCCGCGGACCGTGGCGAGTCACCGGTCATGACCGGGTTGGCTCAAGGGATGGTTCAAGACCAAAGCGCGGAGATTGAGTTGATGCGCAGCCTGTTAAGCGAGAACTGACCCCCCGCTATGGCCTCGCTGGACAAACCGCGCCAGGTGCTTATGACCAGACGGTGGGCGCTTCGCGCCACGCTTGTCGGGGTGAGCAGTCTCTTGGTGGCGGGGTGCGGTGGAACGGTGGAATCAGACATCGCCGCTCAAGCCCGGCAAGGCGATGACAAGGGGTACATCGCGGGTGATGGCACGGTGCAACAGA
>JBATUU010000156.1:0-1585 GCA_049671385.1 Ornithinimicrobium sp.
AGCTCGCCCGGCATCGCTCCACCGCCTTCGGTCAGCAGCACAACCGACCCTATGGTGACGGGGTTGTCACCGGGTACGGCACGATCGATGGGCGCCCGGTCGCGATCTTCGCTCAGGACTTCACCGTCTTCGGTGGCTCCCTCGGTGAGGTCTTCGGCGAGAAGATCGTCAAGGTGATGGACCTAGCGATGAAGGTTGGCTGCCCCGTCATCGGCATCAACGACTCGGGTGGTGCGCGCATCCAAGAAGGGGTCGCGGCGCTGGGGATGTATGCCGAGATCTTCCGGCGCAATGTGCACGCCTCCGGGGTCATCCCACAGATCTCTCTGGTTTTGGGCCCCTGCGCGGGCGGTGCGGTGTATTCACCGGCCATCACCGACTTCATCGTGATGGTCGAGAAGACCTCGCACATGTTCATTACCGGCCCCGATGTCATCAAAACCGTCACCGGGGAGGACGTCACCTTCGAGGACCTTGGCGGCGCTGCAGCCCACAACTCCCGATCGGGTGTGGCGCACTACGCGGCCAGTGACGAAGCCGACGCCATCGCCTACGTGCAGGATCTGCTGGCTTTTCTGCCGCAGAACAACTTGGAGGACCCCCCATCCTTCGAGGCCGAGGCGGACCTGAGCATCAGCGCTGACGACGAAGAGTTGGACACGCTCGTGCCGGACTCCGCCAACTCCCCGTACGACATGGTCACTGTGATCGAGCACGTCGTGGACGACGGCGAGTTCTTGCAGACGCAGGAGTTGTTCGCTCCGAACATCGTCGTGGGCTTTGGCCGAGTCGAAGGCCGCTCAGTAGGCATTGTGGCCAACCAGCCGATGCAATTCGCTGGCACGCTCAACATTGACGCTTCGGAGAAGGCCGCCCGTTTTGTGCGGACGTGCGACGCGTTCAACATCCCGATTCTGACCTTCGTGGACGTGCCCGGTTTCCTGCCCGGCACCGACCAGGAGTGGGGTGGGATCATCCGCCGCGGCGCAAAGTTGCTCTACGCCTACGCCGAGGCAACCGTGCCGCTGGTCACCGTCATCACTCGCAAGGCCTACGGCGGCGCTTACGACGTGATGGGCTCCAAGCACCTCGGGGCTGACATCAACCTGGCCTGGCCGACCGCTCAGATTGCAGTCATGGGTGCCCAAGGCGCGGCCAACATCTTGTATCGCAAGCAGTTGGCACAGGTGGCCGCCGACGGGGGGGACGTGGACGCCGAGCGAGCCAAGCGCATCCAGGAGTATGAGGACACGTTGGCCAACCCGTACATAGCTGCCGAACGCGGATACGTCGACGCGGTCATCGCGCCGTCGCACACCAGGGTGCAGGTGATCAGGGCACTGCGCACACTGCGGACCAAGCGTGCGAACCGGGCACCCAAGAAGCATGGGAACATCCCGCTATGAGCGCCAGCTCCTCGGCAGCATCGCGATCTGGCATCTCTATCGGTGGTAATGCAACGGAGGTTGAGGTTGCGGTGGTGCTCGCCGCCCTGACAGCTGCTAGCAGCGCTGCCGCTGGGTCATCAGGCTCGCATACTCCGCCACAGAGGCCTTCCCTCTGGAACTCGCGCGCTCGTGCCGCC
>JBATUU010000157.1:0-9275 GCA_049671385.1 Ornithinimicrobium sp.
ACTCAGGACAATCACCACGACGAACGCCAAGAGGGTCGCGACGGCATACACCGCGAGGTAACTGCCGGAGGCTCGGGTGGCCCGGGTGGACAGCGTCACTAACGGTAGGACCACCCAGCCGGCTTGAGCCACCGTTGACCAGGCGAGCAAGCCGATCACATGGTCCTGACGCAATGCGACTGCATTGCCGAGGGTCATGCTCGCGGCTGAGAGCACAGCGACCGCCAACAGACTCGTGTCGCTGGCCCCCGACAGAGCACCCACGATGACGATAACACCACCCAAGGCAGCAACCTTGGACGTCGTCGCGAGATAGACCGTCACCGGCAGCGACGCGCCCCGATAGGTCAGCGGAGTCCATGCGTGGAACGGCACTGCCGAGAGCTTGAAGGCCATGCCCGACAGGGCGAACACCCCAGCCACACTGAGCACTGCCAATCGCTGCGGGTCGTCCGCGGCCGCCCGGGTCGCAGGGGCCGACAGTACGGCGGTGCCGGTGGCGCTGACCCACAACGCTGCGCCCACAGCCAGAAGAGCGAAGGACAGCAACGACGTGGTCAGCAAGGCGACGGCTCCGTCGATGGCCTCCCCCAACCGGGGCGCCCGATGCTCCAATGCGACCAGGGCAACCGAGGGCAAGGTCGCCAACTCCAGAGCCACCAACAGGGAGGCCAGGTCCTGGGCGGCCGGCACCGCCACGACTCCCACGGTCGCCCCGAGCAACAACGCGGACAACACGGCCGTTCGACCGCCGCCACCGATCGACCAGTCGGACCAGGCGAGCAACACCACGACCAGCGCGCTGACCAGCGCCAGCAACTGCAGTCCCGAGGTCAGCGACCCGGCGCGATACAAGCACTGTCCACCCTCCAAGCACAGACCGGTCATCGCATCACCTGGGCTCAGCCGTAGGCCGGGAATCGTGCCGACAGCACCGAGTACGAGTCCAGAGACGACGATCCACAGGTGCGTCGCTCGAGCCGGTGGCCACGCGATATCGAGCACCACGACGAGCACCGCGGCAGCCGCCGGAGCCAGCACCGGCCACAGCGACACGAAGTTCAGCTCCATATTCATCCGGACCCACCCACTGTCATCAGCAGGGCTGCCACCGCGGGTTCAGTGATCTCCAGAAGGGCGAGTGGATAGACGCCGAGCGCGACAATAACGGCCACTAGCACCGCGATCGATAGCCGCTCCACCGGGTTGGCATCGCCGATCACCGGTCGGGTGCGGTCACCTGCCCACACCAGTCGCAACACCCGCACGCCGTATGCCGCAGCGACAGCAGCACCGACCGCCGCCAGCACCGCAAACAGGGTGAACCACCCATCGTGGCGGGCATCAGCCGGCGCCCAGGCCGCATAGATCGCACCGATCTCTCCCCAAAAACCTGCAAGTCCAGGCAGACCCATAGATGCGGCCATACCCACGATGAGACCAAAACCCAGTCTCGGCGCGACTTCCCGGACAGCCGCGTAGGGCGCCCTGAGATCAGCGGACCCCCAGCGGTGCTTCAAGGCGCCGACCACGACAAAGAGCAGGGCCGAAATGATGCCATGCGCGATGTTGCCGAACAGCGCCGCTTGCAGGCCGGCCTCAGTACCAGCCGCCAAGCCCAACACAACAAACCCGAGGTGCGCGATCGACGACCACGCGATCAGCCGCTTCAGGTCCGACTCGACCAAAGCCGCGAGCGAGGCCCAGATGATCCCGATCACGGCGCAACCGGCCAGCACCGGAGCGACGTCGTCGAAGCCATCAGGCACCGCCGGCAGGACCAAGCGCACGATTCCGTAGGTGCCCATCTTGAGCAGCACCGCCGCCAGCAGCACCGACCCGGCCGTCGGCGCCGTGGCGTGCACCCACGGCAGCCAGGTATGTAGCGGCCAGATCGGCACTTTCAACCCGAGCCCGATCACCAACAAGATCGCGGCGGCCAGCTGCGTCGGCCCCGACATCGCGGCTCCCCCTTGCCCGGCCCAGACGTCGAGGTCCGTGCTGCCGGTTGCGGTCGCAATCACCAGAATGCCGACCAGCATCAGCATCGACCCGATGGCCGTGACGCTCAGGAAGCGGACGGCGGCGCTGTCTCGCTTGGACGCCTCGGCCGCGTCGCCGTGCCGGGCGATCAACACCCACATCGGCACCAGGACCGTCTCGAACCCGAGGAAGAACACCACCGCGTCTCGGGCCATAAAGGTCAGCAGCGCACCGAAAAGCACCAGCACCAGGCAGCCGTAGTAGGTGGCTGTGCCGGGCTGAGGTTGTCCAGGCGCTAGCGGTGCCGTGATCGCCGGCACGCTCGGGTCCTCATCTGCCTCATGCGGCAACACGACCGCGATCAGGCCAACCAACGCGGTCATCACGATCAGCGGCGCGCTGATGCCATCGACCGTGAGATCGAGGCGCACCCCAAGAGCCGGGATCCAGTCGATGTCGATCTGGTTGCGGGTCCACGCGGTGACCCCAACGCCCACGGCGCTGATCACGGTCGCTGCGACAGCGACTGTGCGCGCCCATAGCGCTGGGAGGCCTCCACCTAGTCGGTCAGCTATGAGCAGCCAGGCCGCGGCGAGGAGTAGGGGCACGAGAGCCAGAGCGGGCGAGGACACCAGGACCGCGTTCACGGCGACACCCACTGACGAACTACTGCTATCACCACAAAGATCGCCAGCCCGGCGAGCACCAGGACCAGTGACGGCGCCGGCCTGACCGGGTTGAACTTCTGACCGGCTTGCCCCAGGAGCGCGGAGCCGTGGCCGAACGCGCGGACGTACCCGTCCAAGATCGTGGCATCTATCCAGGTAATCGCCCGAGCAAGACGCAGCGTGGGTCGAGCAACCACCACCTGGTATGCCGTGTCGGCGTCGAGGCCGCGTTCCAGTCGCTGACGCAGGCTGTTCGGCAGACGGGCCGCAGCGTCGCGGGTGCGCACTCCACGGGAGGCAGCCCACACGGCGAGCGCTGCAGCGGTCATCAACGCCAACGAAGCCAGCATCAACGGCAGATTGAACAGCAACTCAACGTCCACCAGGACGGTGAACGGCAGGATGCCCCCGAGCAACACCAGCAAGGTCAGCGTGGTGATCCCCGCCCGCGCCGTCGAGGAAATCGCAGCCTCGGCCGCCTCGACGCCGACCGCTTCGGCCATGACGTGCGGGTCGGTGAAGAAATCATCAATCTCCTTGCCGGCGCTCCCTGCGGCCAACGCCCCGGGCGCCGGATCGGGTCGATCCAGGATCAGCCAAGCGCGCAGACAGTACGCGGCCGTGAGCGGTGCACCCGCCCCGACCGCGGCGAGCACGATCAGCCCAGGCAGGGATGAGGGTGACTGCGCACCCGCCTCGGCAGCCGACAAGATGAGTTCCTTGGAGAAAAAGCCTATGAAGGGCGGCACTCCGGCGAGAGCGAGCAGGCCCCAGCCAAGGGGTCGCCGCAACGAGCCGAAGCGCTGCGTCCCGGACACAACATACGCAGCCAGAGTGCCTCCGGTCAGGACCGCCAACCATCCCAAACTCAAAAACAACAATGCCTTGAACGTGGCGTGCGACATCAGATGCAACAGGGCGGCATCTGGGTCCTCACCGACTGGGATGGCGCTCAGCGCCGCCAACATCAAGGCGACTTGGCTCACCGTCGACCAGGCCAATAGGCGCTTGAGGTCGGGTTGGGCAAATGCCATCAGCGCAGCGCCGATGGTGCTGACGCTTGCCGCCACGGCCAGCGTCAACCGTGCTGTGTCACTGGCGTGCAGCAGCGGTAGCAGTTGCGCGAGCACGACCGTGCCGGCGGCAACCATGGTTGCGGCGTGGATCAAGGCTGATGCGGGCGTCGGCCCCTCCATCGCATCCGGCAACCAGTCCTGAAACGGAAAAAGAGCCGACTTGCCGGCGACGCCCGTGATCAGCAGCAACAAGGCGACGGTGAGCGCGGCCGATGGTCGAGGCTGCCAATGCTCGATGATGCCGGCGATGGATGTCGTCCCTGCCCCGGCGGCGAGCGCGACGATGCCCAGCACAAAACCGATATCTGCCACCCGAGTCACGATGAGTGCTTTGCTCGCCGCTCGGGTCGCGGCTGCCTTGACCGAATGGTGACCGATCAGCAGGTAGGAGCACCAGCCCATGACCTCCCACCCGATCAATGTCAAGATCACGTCACCGGAGTGAACCACCAGCATCATCGCTGCAGTGAAAAGGGCGACGGTGGCAGCGAATTGTCGGTAGCGCGGGTCGTACCAGAGATACCAGCGACCAAAGGCTTGCACGATCAGTGCGACCAGCGCCACGATCAAAGCAACGGTCGCGATCAGCGTGTTGATGGATAGTTGTAGCGGGACGTCAACCTCGCCCAGGGGCAGCCCGCCGATCGTCGCCGATCGTTGCATGGCGTTGCTGCCACCCAGGCGGACGAGCTGCCAGATCGCGATCAGCACAGAGGCCACGCCGCCACCGATCACCACCCATCCAACGGCGCGGGGCAGCCGGTTGGGGAGCATGAAGGCCACCGCGGCCACCAGCATCGGAAAGAGCACAGCCCACTGCGCCGGGTCGCCTGGCATATCGATGATCTGTGGGATCACAGGGTTGAAGGTCGGCAGGTGCGGCAACTCCAGGTCAGGCCACGGCAACCAGTTCACTCAGCGACCCCACCGGGTGGAGGATCGACGGCGTCGGCGCTGATCAGGTCAGTCGCGCCGCTTCGTTGTAGATCGACGTGGCCGCGTATGCGGTAGAGGGCCATCAGCACGGCCAGGGCGAGCACGATCTCAGCGGCTGCGATGGTGATCACGAACATCGTCAACACCATTCCTGAGGCGAAGCCGTCCGGATCGAACACGCCGGTGGAGACCAGGATCAGGCCGGCCCCGGCAAGGATCAGCTCGACCCCGATCAACATCAGCACGGCATGCCGCCGCGCCAGCACACCATAGAGTCCAGCGCCGATCAGCACCGAAGCCAGCAGATATGGCAACGCCGGGCTCATAAGGCGTCCACATCGCGGGCGGCTCGGTCTGTGTCCGTGCTCGCACCCTGATCTTCAGTTGTCCCGGCGCCGCGGGCCACCGCGATGGCCGCGATCAGAGCCAGCAGCAACAGCAACGAGAGCAACTCGAAGGGCCAGACCCAGGTGCCGAAGATCTGGGTGCCGATCTCCGCGCTGGTCGCTGGTGCGATGTCCACCCGAGTCCAACCGACCATCATCGACAGCGCCGCACCGAGCACCACGGTCACCAAGGCGGCGAGCATGGCGGCCAGGACTCTGGTGCCAGTGGGTGTCGACAGCGGCGCGGCATCAGCTCCGGCGCGGGTGAGCATCAGGGCGAAGAGCACCAGCACGACAACGCCCCCGACGTACACCAGCAGTTGGACCAGTGCCACCAACTCGGCACCCATCACCAGGTAGCAAGCAGCCAGCGCGCCAAGGGTGACCACCAGCCATAGCGCTGCGTGCAGCACGTTGCGTGAGGTCACGGACACGATCGCAGCTACCGCAGTGATGCATCCGATCAGCACGAACACGACGTCGCGAATACTCACCGCTGATCCGCCTCGTCTTCCGTCGGCGGCGCCACAGTGGGGCGGCCGAGCTGGGTCCGGACTGCCGTGGGCAGCACCGCGTCGGGGACCGTGGGCATCCAGGTCTCGAGGCGGTCCTTGTCGTGCAGCAGATTGCGGATGTCGCCATCTGCGTAGGCGAAGTCCGGCGCCCAGAAGAGCGCGTCGAAGGGGCAGACCTCGATGCAGATGCCGCAGTACATACACAGCGAGAAGTCGATGTCGAAGCGATCGAGCTCGTTGTGTGTCTTGGCTCGGCCGCCTTCGGTCTCAGCCTCAGTCGTCTCCTTGTGGCTGTCGATATAGATGCACCAGTCGGGGCATTCGCGGGCGCACAACATGCACGAGGTGCAGTTGTCGGCCAGCAGGGCGATCACGCCGCGTGAGCGGTCCGGCAGGTCCGGCTCCACGTGAGGGTATTGCTTGGTATGTGCTCGCTTCGTGAGCGTCCTGGCGGTCGTGCCCAGGCCCTTGATGATGCCCTTCATGTCCAGATCACCACTCCCACTGAGGTGATGGCCAACTGCACCAGGGCGAGCGGGAGCAGCACCGTCCAGGCGAACTGCTGCAGTTGGTCTTCCCGGACCCGGGGCCAGGCGACGCGCAGCCAGACGATGAGCACGGCCACAGCGAATCCCTTCAGCAACGTCCACAGCGGGCCCACCGTCTCAGACCAGGGGCCCGCCCAGCCACCGAGGAACAGCACCGCGAAGAGCAGTGAGAACAGCACGATGCCGGCATACTCGGCCAGCAGGAAAAAGGCGAACCGCAGCCCGGAGTACTCGGTGAACGGACCGAACACGATCTCAGCGTCGGCGATCGGGGCATCGAAGGGGGTCCGTTGCAACTCGGCGACCGCGGCCGCAAAGAACACAAACGCCCCCGGCAGTTGCCAGATCAGCCAGAGCGGGGTCCACGCCTCGGCGATCCCGATCAGCGAGAGCGACCCGGCCGCCATCGCCACCGACGCCGCAGCGAGCACCATCGGCAGCTCATAGCTGACCAGCTGAGCGGCGGCGCGCATACCGCCGAGTTGTGAGTATTTGTTACCGCTACCGAGCCCGGCCATCAGGAGCCCCACCACGCCGACGGCGGTCACTGCGAGCACGACGAGCAAGGACGCGGGCACGTCGGCCGCCACCCAGGTCGCCGACAGCGGAATCACTGCCATCGCCACCAGGTAGGGAATCAGGGCGACCGCTGGCGCCAGTTTAAAGACAGTGCGATCGGCGGCGGCGGGTGTGATGACCTCTTTTTGGGTGAACTTGATGCCGTCGGCCACGAGTTGCCCGATCCCGTGGAAGCCCGCCTCCATGGGCCCCAGGCGCCCTTGCATGTGGGCCATGACTTTGTGCTCGGTCTGCCCAACCAGCAACGGCAACGTCAAGAAGGCACCCAGGACCACCACGGCCTTGAGCATCATCTCCACGACGAGTGGCAGGTCAGCGAGCATCGCTGCTCACCCTACCGAGCGGCCCACGCGCCGAGCCGAACCCACGCCCTGTCGCTAACCCGATGCCGGTCCAGCTCACGTGTGGGCCCCTCTATCAAACCCCGCCCTGCGGCGGTCGAGGACCCCAAGACTCGTCTGGAACGCCCGGGGGGAGTGCGCGCTTGCGGCGTCGACCAGTAGGGCGTGGCGACGCGTCGGACTCCCCCGGGTCTTTGGCTCCCGGCCACGGCTTGGAGGCTCGTGCGGCCAAGATGAAGGACTTACGCAGCGGCTCGCCGTCGAACCCGTCCGGCAACAGCAATGGCCGCAGTCCCTGGCCGGTGCCATCGTCGAAGTCGGTGAACTCCACCCCGAACATCTCGTGGGTTTCTCGCTCGTGCCAGGCGGCCCCAGCGAAGACGGGCGTCACACTGGCAATGCTGTGCCCGGTCGGCAGGAGCGTCTGGAGAAGCAGCCGACTCAGCGGGCGCGGAGCATCGGCCCCGGACGCCATGAGATGCAGCACAACCATCATTCCGAACTCTTGCTGATCATCCTCGCTGTCGTCGGTGCCGCTGGGTGACTCGGCGTGCGTGCCATCGCCCCGAGCCCCGGTGTAGTCCACCACGGAGAGCCAGTCGAAGAAGTCATACCCGGCGTCCCGGCTCGCCGCGACCTCCGCCCGCCAGTCGCTGGGTGGCACCCGGATAGCCTGCACGCCAGATATCAGTTCGCTCATCGCGCCTCGGGGTCGCTCGATGGTGGGGCGACGCTGGGCCGCGTCCACGCTCCGACACCGCCAGAGCGCGGGTCACGAGCCCGGCCTGGGCGCTCAGCCTTGATCTGGGCTTGCAGCGTCACGATGCCATGCAGCAACGCCTCCGGGCGCGGCGGACACCCAGGCACATACACGTCAACTGGCACGATCTGGTCAACTCCCTTGGTGACGCAGTACGAGTCCCAATATGGCCCACCGGAGTTTGAGCAGGCGCCGAACGAGATCACATACTTCGGCTCGGGCATCTGGTCATACAGCCGCCGGATCGAGGGCGCCATCTTGTCCGTCACGGTGCCCGAGACGACCATCAGGTCGGACTGACGCGGGCCCGGCGCGAAAGGGATCACGCCCATCCGGATGAAGTCATGCCGAGCCATCGATGCAGCAATGAACTCGATCGCACAGCAGGCCAGACCGAAGTTGAACACCCAGAGCGAATAGCGCCGCCCCCAATTCAGCACAATCCGGACAGCGGCTGGCGCCCGATCAGCAGCTGGACCCACCCGAGGCATCGGCAGATCCGTCACGCTGTTCGCCGTGCCTTCATGACCGGGGTTCACCACCATCGCAACAACCCGCGACGCCAGGCGTGCCCCAACCCCAACACCAATACCCCGATGAAGACACCCATCTCCACCCACGACGCTGCCCCCAGCTCGGTGCGCAAGACGAGCGCCCACGGAAAGAGATAGACGGCGTCGACAGCGAACACGACATACAAGAAGGCGAAAACGAGGTAGCGCACGCTGCCTTGGCTCCAGCCATCGCCTATCGGGTCCACACCGGACTCGTAGGTGGTGATCTTGGCCAGCGTGGGATGGCTCGGCGCGAGCATCCGCACGGCCCCGCCAGCAGCCACCACCAGGGCAACCCCGAGCAGGACCACCATCAGCACCACGGCGTAGTCGGTCATCCACGCCAGCCTAACGACTCGCAGGACCCATACGATCCGGGCTCACGGGTTAGCAGTAACCTCGCTTCGCAAGAGCGTCAGCCCGTCTGTTCCTGGCCCGAGCACCTGATGCGTTTCAATCGGCTCCCTCGATGCGACCTGCACGATAGCCACGACCGCCTCGCCTCCCACTTCGCCGTCCCAGGGGGCAACCGCTCCTGTATCTCCTCATCGACGCTGGGGCCGTCCGACGCGCTCAGAGCGTCCAGAAGCCACGACAGCGCTTCGCCGGTGGCACCCTCCGGGATGCTCGCCCCCTCGCCAAGGTTGATGACCTCGCCCTGCGTACGGCAGCCCCGCGTCAGCACATCGGCCAGACGAAGTATTAGCAAAGGCCCCGGATGAGGCGTAGGGCCCCTTGCTACTGCTGGCCGTGCATCGTTGCTAGCAAGGCCTCATACCGTTGGATGAGTTCGCTCGGATCGGAGTCCTCGGTCTCAGCGCTTGCGTTCGTCTCACTGGCCAACTCCAACGGCCATTGCGGTGGGTCCTCACTGCCGGCCAACGCCCACGCGGCTTGCTTCGCCGCCCCCAGGCCGACGTACTCCCCAG
>JBATUU010000158.1:0-1783 GCA_049671385.1 Ornithinimicrobium sp.
GCAGAACCTGGTCGAAGAGACCGGCGCCACCGATCAGCGCACGGGTGGCCGGCCCGCCAAGCTGTATGCCTTCCGTGGGGATGTCGTCGACGAACGCGCCGTCGCCGGAACGAAACTGCCCCTCACCCGCTCGCAATAGCCACGGCCGGAGCAGTGTTGCCGCCGGACACACCCCGGTGAGCCTGGTCTGGCTGTCACATCCAGCGCTTGGCCTCGGTTGTAATGCTCAGATGCAGCATATATAGTCATCTATTGCAGATATGCTCACATACAGCATAAGTCCCTGTCGTCTGACGAGGAGCACCCTATGTCCACCCCCCAGGCCCCCGTTCTGATCCCCACCGATGACCTGTATGAGTCGGTGCGCCACGTGATCCCCGAGGTCGAGTGGGCCACCTTCAAGCCTGAGATCGAGGCCATTGAGCGCCTGAAGATCGAACGCAATGCGGTCATCCTGGCGCATAATTACCAGACTCCCGAGATCTTCCACGGCGTCGCGGACATCGTCGGTGACTCACTCGCTCTTGCCCGCGAGGCCCAAGATGTCGAAGCAGATGTGATCGTGTTGGCCGGGGTCCACTTCATGGCCGAGACCGCCAAGCTGCTGAATCCCGACAAGACGGTGCTCATCCCCGACCTACGCTCGGGATGCTCACTGGCCGAGTCGATCACCGGAGCTGACGTGCGCGCCCTGCGCGAGGCCCACCCCGGCATACCGGTCGTGACGTATGTGAACACCTCGGCCGATGTGAAGGCTGAAAGCGACATCTGCTGCACCTCCGGCAACGCGGTCAAGGTCATCGAGTCGCTCAATGTGCCCAAGGTCATCATGATTCCGGATGAGTTCCTGGCGCAGAACATCGCGCGCCAGACAGGCGTTGAGGTCATAACCTGGGCCGGGCACTGCGAGGTGCACGAGCGCTTCACGGCTCAAGACATGAAGCAACTGCGCGTGGACTATCCGGAGGCCACGATCATCGCCCACCCGGAGTGCCCGCCCGAGGTCATCGACGAAGCCGACATGTCCGGCTCGACGGCTCAGATGCTCGACTTCGTGGTCAAGCGCTCCCCCGACCAGGTCGCCATGATCACCGAGTGCTCGATGAGTGACAACATCGCCGCCGAGCACCCCGAGATCGACTTCGTCCGGGCCTGCAATATGTGCCCGCACATGAAGCGCAACAGCCTGGGCACGATCCGCCGGGCGTTGGAGACGATGACCAACGAGGTCACCATCGACCCCGAGATGGCCCAGCGAGCACGGTTGGCTGTCACCCGGATGCTTGAGGTATGAACGCGAGCCAACACAGCACCTCCGCCCCGATCATCGTCGGTGCGGGATTGGCCGGGTTGATGACCGCCATCGACCTGTCTCCCCTGCCCTGCACGGTGCTGACCACCGGAGAGCTCGGGATGGGGGCCGCCACCGGGTGGGCGCAGGGTGGAATCGCTGCTGCCTTTGGCGAGGACGACTCCACCGCATTGCACGCGGCCGACACGATGGCGGCAGGCGATGGTCTGTGCGATGCCGAGATCGTGGATGCGATCACTGCGTCGGCTCCGGCAGCGGTCGAGCGGCTCGCTGAGTTGGGCGCTGATTTCGACCGCGCAGCCGACGGATCGCTACGAGTAGGGCTGGAGGGGGCGCATAGTCGCCATCGGATCGTGCATGCCGGCGGCGACGGGAGTGGCGCCGAGATCTTGCGGGCCGTGGTCGAGGTGGCCCGCGCCACCGAGTCGATCACAGTCTTGGAGTACACCCGTGCTGTGCGCATTGTCACGA
>JBATUU010000159.1:0-12861 GCA_049671385.1 Ornithinimicrobium sp.
ATCAAGGGCACCGCAAAGCTGAGGACGAAGCCAAACTCATTCGCGATGACACCACCCAGCGATCCGATCCCCGCGACCTTGCCGTTGAGCATCAACATGGCGTCGCCGGTGACGCTGTCCGCATACCCCTGCAGCTTGGCGGGAGTGTCATAGAGCGCGGTGATCGAGGTAGTGGTCATCACCATCAACGCAATCAAACCGAGGACCCAGATCAACAGCCCCTTCCATCCGGTCCTCAGATTGATCTGGGCCATCGTGGGCACCCCCTGCAGGCTCAGAGAGGTCATCGCGACGCTCCCTGTTCGGTCCGGGTGCGACCGCTGGACTCCGCACCCGCGGGTGAGCGCTCAGCTGGCGCGTCGACGGCCTCCCCGTCGCTGGAGTAGGCCTGCAAAAACAGGTCATCCAGGCTGGGCGGAGTCACCGTGAGAGTGTGAATGCCCGCCTCGTGCAGCCTGCCGACCAAGGGGCCCACCGCGTCGGGCTCGGCCGAGGCATGGACTTCGCGGCGTCGACCGGTTGTCTCGGGCGTGCTGGAGTGCATCTCGCTGATCTCGACGTTGGTGACGCCCGCAAGCACATCAAGCCCGCTCGGCGGTTGATCGGTCACTGCGCGCACAGTGCTGGTGGTATGCCGCCGCAACTCGGTCAGCGTTCCGGAGGTCACCGTGCGCCCGGCCCGGATGATCGACACCCGGTCCGCAAGCGCTTCGACTTCGCCCATGATGTGGCTCGACAGCAGGACCGTGGCGCCAGCATCACGGCGCTCGCGGATGACCTGTTGGAAGACCTCCTCCATCAGCGGGTCCAAGCCAGAGGTTGGCTCATCGAGGATCAGCAACTCGACATCTGCAGCGAGGGCCGCGACGAGGGAGACCTTTTGACGGTTGCCCTTGGAGTAGTCGCGGGACCGCTTGGAGGGGTCGAGTTGGAACCGTTCGATCAAATCGTCGCGTCGAGATGTGTCGATCTGGCCGTGAGCTTTTGCCAGCACGTCGATGCACTGCCCACCGGTCAGCCCGGGCCACAAGGTGACGTCGCCGGGCACGTAGGCGAGCCGCCCGTGCAATGCCACCGCTTCATGCCAAGGGTCGCCGCCGAACAACTCGACCTGTCCGCCGTCGATGCGCATCAGGCCAAGCAGAATCCGGATCGTCGTCGACTTGCCGGACCCGTTGGGTCCAAGGAAGCCGTGCACTTCCCCGGAGGTCACGGTGAGGTCCAGGCCGTCGAGTGCCCGGGTCGGGCCGAAGGTCTTGACCAGACCTGTCGCGCGAATCATGTCTTCGGTCATGGTGTGCCTTCCGTGGAGAGTGGAACGGTGAAGAGTGGGCCGTACATTCGCAGTGACTCAGCCGCCCATCGAGGTAGGCCCTCGGGGCTGAGCAGATCTGTCCCTACGAACTCCGCGAACTGATCGCGGAGCAGGAGGGCTCCGATGTCGACGCTCAGCATGAAAGCGGCCCGAACTTCGCGGTCGGGGCTCGGCTCGATGATGCCCATCTCCTCCCATTCGGCGAGGGTCTGGACGGCGAGGTCATACCAATGCCGGAGCATCGAATGGGACAGCTCGTCATTGGACATCAACAGACGGCGCAGGTAGGGCAGCACGGGCGAATCCGCCGGAAAGGCAGTGACCATGTTGGCCATCATCGAGTCGGTTTTCGATGCATCACCGGCTGCCGATGCTTGGACGTCGGCCGGTGACTGCTGACGGCTGAGGTCGTCCAGCAAGCCGATCACGTAGGCGCCGACCGCTTCTTTCAGTCCGTTCTTGCTTCCGAAGTGATGCAGGATCAGTGCCGGTGAGACTCCCGCTGCGGCCGCAATCGCTCGAACGCTGACGGCGTCGGGTCCATGCTCAGCGAAGAGCGACAACGCCGCGTTGCGAATCGCCGCCTTGCCCGTGATGTCTTCGTCTGCTGAACGCACATTCAGTATACTAAACGAGCGTTCAGAACTCAGTCAAGGAGACTCCTCTGGGCATCACAGGTGGAACAAGGAGAGTGCTGAGGCCCCGAAGGTGGGGACTTCTAGTTGACTTCCTGCTTGGACTCCGCTGCGCTCAATTGCCGAACGAACTCGAAGAAGTGTGACCACCGGCCACGAGCCTCATTGAGGTCCTGACGAGGGGTCTCCATCTCGATGCCCGCGTGCGCCATCGCTCGGCGCGCTTTGAGCTCGGCCCGGATGTCTCGCAAGGCGCGTTCTGCCTCGCCCAACATCTGGCCCAATTCGTCCTCGGAGATGTCGTCGAGACCGTGGCGCTCGTGCGGATCGGATGACTCGCTCATGATGTTCCCTTCGCTGACTGCTGATGCTGATGCCTGCTGGCATGCCCTGGGCCCCTGGTAGGACCCTGGCCCGTGAGCGGGCGACGGCGCGGTGACTCGGCTCATATAAGCACCGAGATCGCCACAATTGCCGCTGGTAGCGCCAAGTAGACGCCAAGGACCCAGGCCACGACATACCACTTGTTCTTGGTGGCGGCGTCCGCCAAACCTCTCGCCCCCTTCAAGGGCAGGTTGCGCAAGAAGGGGATGCCGTAGATGAAGGCCGTTGCGAAGATGTTGAACAGCAGATGGACCAGTGCGATCGTCAGGGCCTCGTCGGCGTACTCAGAGGCTGCCATGGCGGCGATCAATGCGGTCATGGTGGTGCCGATGTTGGCACCCAAGGTGTAGGGGTAGATCTGCTTCAAACTCAGTGTGTTCGCTGCGGCCAATGGCACCATCAGCGAGGTCGTCACTGACGAGGACTGCGCGACGACGGTCACCGCGGCGCCCGAGCTGATCCCCGCCAGCGGCCCCCGACCCACCGCCTTGTGGAGCAGCGCTTTCGCGCGACCCACCATCAACTGCCCGAGGATCATCCCCAGTAGTCGGACCACGATCAGGATGCCCGCAGCACCGATCAACGCCAATGCGACGCCTTGAGCCACCTCGCTGCCCACCACTGAGGTGCCCCACTCGGCCGCACCGACCACCGGCGATGTCGCCATGGCGATGATGTCGGCCCGGTCTGTATCGGCTCCGCCCGAGCCCTCGAAGACACCTGCCAACCACGCGGCACTGTTCGCCAGAAAGCCGGTCATGATCTCCAGTGGCAAGAAGATGACGACGGCCAAAAGATTGAAGAAATCATGCACTGTGGCCGCCGCAAAGGCCCTTCGGAACGGCTCACGTTGACCCACCGTGCCGAGGCTGGCCAAGGTATTCGTGACGGTTGTGCCGATATTGGCGCCCATGATCATGGGCACCGCGATCGAGACGGGCAGCCCACCGGCGACCAGGCCGACCACGATCGAGGTCGTCGTGGATGAAGACTGAATCAGGGTCGTCGCGAGGATCCCGATCAGCAGACCGACCATCGGGTTCTCGGCGTAGGCGAAGAGTTGCTCTGCCTGACCACCGGTGGCGGCCTTGAAGCCATCGCCGATGATGTCGATCGAAGCGACCAGCGAATAAAAGAGAAAGGCCACCCCTGCCCAGCGCAGCCACCGGCCACGTGGGGTCAGTTCGTTCTCATCAGCCGCAGCGCTGCCGCCATGTCCCCATTCATCGGCTGCACTGTCGGCTGTGACCGTTGTGTCGCTCACGGCACCACTTGACTTCTTGTTGATCGCCACGGGCCTTCTCAATCTTTGGTGGGAGTGCTTTCGCTCCCAAAGTAGAAGCCTCGGCCCCTGCGCATCGAGTCAGATCACAGCAATCCAGGCAGTGTTCGCGAGGTGTTCACCACCGCCGTTGAATCCGTTCATCGAGGGCATTGCCAGTTCACCGGGACGTCTCCTTACGCCGCGTCTGCTGGCTGCCTTTCCATGCCCGGCCGCACCACGCGAACACGTCGCGATTCACGTGCTCCCACCGAGTTATGCCCGCTCTCATCATCGGAAACCATCGTGAGAGCGTGCATAACTCGATGAGAGCGGCGGGTTTCACATGCTCGGGAAATCAGCGGTCTGCGCTGGTCCTCAGAGGGCGTTTTGCAGATTTTCGCAGGCAAGCAGCGCAAACTCATCGGATGGAGTGGGTCTTGGCGGTGATTGTCCTCGCCTTGCTGATCGGCAAGGCGGTCCTGCCGAAATGGGAGCGCCAGGAGAGCGACGCGCCTGCCGAAGCCGATGAGCTCGAGGAGATCTTCGCCGCAGTCGATGCCCAAACCTCGGGTGACCTGGTGCGTTTGCTGCGCCTGCGCACCCAGGAGTTGATCGGACGCCAAGTCCCCGTGCGAGACATTCGGGCCGCCCCAGCGCACCGGGTGGCTCGGATCGCCTTCAGCAATGGGGACATCGTGCTCGCCAGCAGCCAACATCCGGGGGACCTCATGACGATGGCAAAGGCGATGCTCGTGACCTCGGTGACTCTCAGCTCGATGTCGGTGACCGACGACGGGCCGATGCTGCACTTCAGATGGAACTATGGTCACTCGCTTGTGGTGCACGCAGTGGGACTGGACCAAGCAGACTGACTATCCCCAGAGCCACTATCTCCACACACGCTGCCAGCCGGTCAGAAATCAGGCCCGACGAGCGATCCCGAAGACCTCCACGGTGACGTCTGCGCCGATGAAGAAACTCGACGCATTGCTCAAACCCAGGACATCCCGGCCCATCGTGCCCCGGACCGAGTAGGTCATCGTGTCGTCATCGAGCAGGGACGCATTCGTCGCAGTGATCGATACCTGCGATTCCCTGCCCTTGGCACGCACAACCCCGCCGATCAGCGCCGTCTTTGCGCTTCCGTAGTAGGTGATCGTGGGGTGGTTCTCGACATCTAGAAAGTTCGGCCCTTTAAGCCGCCTATCGCGGCTCGCCGAGCCGGAACTGATCGATCCGGTGCAGGCCGCGACCTCGACGCGACGCAAGGCGCCGTCATCGTCGACGAGGGCTGATCCGCCGGGTTCGATCATGAATTCCATCCGCACCCGCTTGATGTAGAACGTCGAGACGCTGACCGCCGCCGTGGTGCGCGAGGTATCCAGGAGCCACTCCCCCGTTGGAAACAAACGTGTCCCGTGCGGGGCGCTGTTGAAAAGGCTCTCGCGTTCTACGTGGTCAATGTGAGTCAACATCCGCGAACTCCCCCTGAAAGTTGTTGAGTGTTCAACTTTACAGTAACCGCTCAAAAGGGGAAACCGAAATTGGAGAACTCTCTGAGGAATTTACACGTCGGTCAGAGCGTGCGCCACTGCTCTCGCCTTGACGAGCGTTTCGGCATACTCCTCAGCCGGATCCGATAATGCAGTGATAGCACCCCCGATGCCGAATGTTGTTACGTTGCTTGTCATTACGATGGTGCGAATCACAATTGACGTGTCCATAGCGCCATTGAGTCCGACCCACCCGATCGCCCCGGAGTACACCCCCCGCGGACCTGCCTCCAAGTCCTCCAGGATCTGCATGGTGCGCACCTTGGGCGCTCCGGTCATCGAGCCGCCCGGAAAGCACGAGCGAAGCACGTCGGCAGGCCCCAACCCGGCGCTCACCTGCCCCGTCACGGTCGAGACCAGTTGGTGCACTGTGGCCCAGCTGCGCACCGCGAACAACTCTGGCACCGTCACCGAACGGGGCACGCATACCCGGTGCAGGTCGTTGCGGAGCAGGTCAACAATCATCAAATTCTCGGCTCGCTCCTTGGAATCGGCTGCCAATTCGGTCGCTAGTTCAGCGTCCCGGGCGGGGTCGATGTCGCGCGGTCGAGTGCCCTTGATCGGCTCGGCGCGGACAACCCCCTCGCTGCTCAACGAGACGAAACGCTCGGGAGAAGAACTCAGCACCGAAAACTCCCCGCAGCGCAGCCAGGCACCAAACGGGCCGGGGCTGATCGTGCGTAGCCGCCGATACGTGGCCCGCTCATCGGCTGAGGAGGGCCAGTGAACGTGATTGGTCAGGCACACCTCATACGTCTCACCCGCTCGGATCTGCTGCTGTGACCGAGCAACCAAATCCTGATAGTCCGCAGCCGTATGCCGTGCTGCTGCCCCCACTACCGCATCCTGGCTCTCGGTGGAGACCGCCGCGATCGTGGTCGGTGCAGGCACCACGGGCTCCACGTCGTGAGCTGAGGACAGCTCGTGGACCAGGGCCGCAACGCTGTTGATCCACGACTCCTGCTCGGCGGCGACCTCGTCATTGAGCACTGCCAGTGCGTATACGTCCCGCGTCGCGTGATCGATCACCACTGCGCGATCTGCGAACATCAACCATGCATCCGGCGTCTGCGCCTGATGCTTGTTGCTCACGGCGGCGTCCGTCTCGGCCTTCAACTCATACCCGAAGTAGCCGACAAAGCCTGGGCGGAAGTCGAACGGCAGACTCTGGTCGCTGTCGTCGCTAGCCAGTCGCATCCGGGCCAGCAGCGTCGCCACGTTGTCCCAGACCGTTCCCGGGAGGTGCTCGCCGGTGGACAGCGTGCTGCCTTCGCCCACTCGGTGCGCCAGGGTGTACCCCAGCGGCCCGGACGCGTCGGCCATGATCGAGATGCCGTGGTTGTCGGAGGAGTCCAGCCAGACCGATGCATCCGATGCGCCAGGGGCAATGAAGGCATCGCCACGTTGATCGCCGCCAGTGGTGCGCCTGCGTTCCAGGCCGGCGTGCAGATCCCAGGCGAACACCTGACCATCGAGTCTTTGCACCCGCAGCGAGACGACCGAGGCGACAGAACCGCTCTCGTTCCGGGATCGGTGAGCCCCTTCGTGTGTCGAACTGGCTCGAGAGTGTCCAGGCTGTTCGGGATACTCCGGTGTTGAAGCGTCCACACCCGCCACAGCAAAGAAGTTGGCCACGATGGTGTCCCCGTGCTCGGTAAGCACCGATTCGGGGTGGAACTGCACTCCCCACTGCCGCGCCTGAGCGTCTGCCAGCCCCATCACACAGTTGTCCGGCCTCGACCACGCGATCGCCGACAGCGTCGAGTCCGCTCTGGGCGCTGCGTCATCCGTGACATCAAGGGAGTGATAACGCACCGCCGCGAAAGGCGACGGCACCCCCGCGAACAGCCCCTGCCCGTCGTGATGCACCGCAGCCACCTGGCCATGGTGCGGCTCGGGCATCTGTGCAACGTTCCACCCGGCGTGGGCTGCAATGCCTTGGTGACCCAGACATACCCCCAAGACTGGGACGTCGCGCTGCTGTAGCGCCACCAGCGAAAGACCCATGTCGGCCGGCACGTCCGGTCGCCCGGGGCCGGGCCCAACGATGATCGCCTCGAAGTCGAGCCACCAGCGCTCGGCGGCGGCCATCTCGCGATCGTGACGCCATACCGTTGCGGGCACGCCGAGTACTCGATGCACCAGATCTGCGATGTTGAACGTAAAACTGTCTATGTTGTCGATCAGCAACACTCGCGGGGCGCTCATCGCAATATTCTCCTCTGGGCATGGGGAACCTCAAACCGCCGGGCCGCGTCCGAACTGCGTGCTTTACTTCATTGCGTCTGCGGCAGCCCGTCCGCAGGCCGAATTCATGGCCAAGGGGATCAGGTGAGCAGAGCAGAGGACTTCATCAACGCGGCGAAGCAATATGCGGGCGGCGCGGACGTACGCGACGTAGTCGGAGGGATGGCGACCGAAATGACAACTCAGCAACAAGGCCAAGGTCAGGCCGCTGCACAAGGTCGCCGCATGTCGACCGGTGCGCCTGAACAGGACCAGCGGCAAGCTCGGCAACAGGCGCCCTCCCAGGGCGGCGACCATGACGAGGGCGACGCTTTCGCGCTCAACGCCAACGACTTCCCCGCAGCTCGGGACCAGAGCCGAGCTGCCGGCACTCGCATCCAGTCAGCATCAGTCTCACTGAACGATGCAGCTGAGCATCTGAGTCGCAGTTACTACGAAGGTGGTCAGCAAGGCCCGGTCCATGTGATCACCCCCATGGTGATGCCCAAGGGGCGCCGGCTGCGGCTGCTGTTGCCGATCATCGCGCTGGTGTTGTTTGGCATCATCGGCGCGGTCGTCCTGCTGCCCACCGACGGTCTCAGCGTCGCTATCTTCGGCCCCCACTACTGGCTCTTGGTCGTTGCCTTTGCAATGTTCAGCTGGTGGCGCCAAGGCATGGTGATGGTGCCTGAGGGCTGCGTGGCCCTGATCTCTCGGTTCGGCAAGGTCGAGGCCGAGGTCGGACCGGGCCGGGTGACACTGCTGAACCCCTGGAAGCGAGTGTCGTACATCATCAACGTAACTCGTGAATACCCGTTCAACGCGCCGATTCGCCAGGCCCCCACCAAATCTGGCGTGCAGGCCTCGGTCGATCTTTTCCTGCAGTTCCGGATCGTCAACGCTCGTGAGTTCGTCTTCGTCCTCGGTGCGGTGCAGGGATTCCAAGACAAATTGAACAACGCGATCTCAGAGACGACGCGCTCGTTGATCTACGAGCAAGAAGCCTCCGGTATCTATGACCTTGTCGGCGAAAGCACCTCGAAGCTGTTGGAGCAGCTCAATGCTCAGTTCGCGCCTGCAGTCGAGTTGACCACGGCCAACATCACCCATGCTGAGCCAGCCAATCAGGAGTACCGGATGGACCTCGCAGCGCCGGAGATGGTGCGCGTCGCAAAAGAGGCATACACCTACGAATACGAGCTCCAACTGCGCAAGGAGCAGAACGACGGTGACCTGAACAAGGACTTGGCGTCGCTGAATGAAACGCTCTCGGCGATCCAAGCCGACATCGCTCGCTATCAGGCTCAGATGGACACGGCCCTGGAGCGCGAAACCAACCGGGCGGACTCCTTGGCACGTCAGCGCTTCGTTGAGGCCGAGTCAAGTGCCAACGCCAATGCAGCGCTGCTGGAGGCGCAAGCTCTGGATATCCGAGCCGTCAGCGCCGCGCTGGCACCGGAGATCCTGGACTACCGCTATCAACAGGACATGTTGGCGCAACTGGAGTCCCTGGCGTCTTCACTCCCGCAAATCGTGCGCGTCGGCGGCGACTCAGAGGGCGTCGACTTCTTGCATATTGCTCGCCAGCTCATCGGCGACTCCGATGTGCCGTTGTTCTCCGAGCAGGACATGGAGGCGATCCGCACCAACAAGGGCGCCATCGAAGAGCGAGTCGCCAGACGCAAAGACGAGATCACACACTTGCTGCAACCACCGGAGGAAACCCAAGTAGAGCTCGTGTCCCAGTCCGACTCCGAGCAAGACCAGGACTCCGCCGACCGCATGGAAGAGATCCGACGCTCGGTGGCAGACGACGCAGCATCCACTCGCACGGATGACGCCGCATCCGCATCGGACCACGTCCAGCAACCGGCGCAGACCGACTCGGCGATGACCGAGCAGACCCACCAGGGGGGCAGCAGCAATGAGTGAACAATCCAGCGGTCAGCGATACGGCACCTCCTCGATCAAGGAGGCCCTCGCCGGGTGGGGCGACGTGGCAGCGCTGCTGCGCGGCGGCGATGGCGGGGCACTGGTCCCGGTGGTCATCCCCAAAGACGCCCGGGGTCTGCGCTGGCTGTCCTTGGTATGGCTCGCGGCATGGTCCGGGTTCAGCGGCTTGCTGATGGCCCTGGGTGACTACGGAGCACTCAGTGCGCTGGCCTTTATGGGCACCGTATTGTTCCTGACCTTGGCGGCATTGTGGTGGTGGCGCTCCTCGATTATCGAGATCGAGGAAGGCACCGTCGGCGTGCTCACCAAATTCGGCGCCATCAGCGGCCAAGGCCTCCCGCCAGGACGGCACTACCTGTGGCATCCGTGGGCCCGCGTCGCGTATGTGGTCGACGTCACCACAGAGATTCCGTATGCCGCCCCGGTATTGTCCAGCCCCACGCATGAGAATGTGCCGCTGAAGTCGATCGAGTTCTTTTTGCGCTTCCGCATAGTCGATGCCATTCGGTTTGTGCAAACCATTGGCGCGGGCAACTTCGACTTAGTGCTGTCGAACTCGGTGCAGGACGCCATCCGTCAGCGCAGCCGCTTGGTGCGCACCGAGCGGGCGTATGACTTGCGCGGCTCCGATGTGAAGGACATGCAGGATCTGCTCAACCGCCAACTCACCCGCTACGGCGTGCAGATCATGGGATGCAACATCCCCGATGTGCAATTGCCCGACCAATATCGTGAGCACTTGTCCACCCGGGAGCGCACCTCAAAGGAGCTCTCGGCATACGAGAAGGAGTGGGAGCTGACCCGCAAACGGCGGATCGACACCCTGTTGATGCAGATCGAGCGCTCGAAAAAGGTGCGCGACGCCAAGATCGTCGAGGTCAAGGGAGCACTCAACAAGGCACGCAAGGACGTCGCCCAGATGTTGGAGGAGCGCGAGACCGAGGCGCAACGAGTGACCTATGAGATCGAAACCCGAGCACGTACCAACCTGGTCGCCGCCCAAGGCGAGGCCAAGGCTCAAGAACAGTTGGCCACGGCATACCGGGACAACCGAGCCGTGCTGGGCTACGAACTTGCCCGACGTCGCCTCGATGTGGGTGCTCGTTTGGCGCAAGCAGCCCCTCGACCGGTCATCGTGCACACCGACGATGCGGCCGGGGAGGGTTCGCCGCTCTCCACGCTGCTGATGGCTCAACTACTCCCGCAGATCCAGGCCAACGCATCACGGCCACGGGCCGTTGAGTCTGCAGCAACCGAGACTTCGGGCTCAGCAGAGTAGCCGCGCTGTAAGCGTTGTCGGTGGCCTTGACCACGACCCTGACAGGTCATGGCCACCGACAACAAGACTAGGACCGGGGTTGAGCCAACCCGTTCGGCTCAGCGACGACGATGAAGTTGCTCTCGTAACTGTTCCGCTCCGGGATCCAACGTCCCGAACAGGTGATCAGGACTAAGCGGTGCTCACCTGTTTGATCGAACGCGACAGTGTCATCGACCAATACATCCTTGTTGACCAGGTCGGTGGACGTGACCGTGTAAGCCAACTCACCGTCCTCGCCATGGACCATGACCTGGTCGCCATCGGTGACTGCCAGCAGCTTGCCGAAGAAGCCGACACCTTGCTCTGCCGAATCGATGTGGCCGGCTATCACCGTGGAACCGAAGGGGTCGTTCACGTATGCCCCGCCGTCCCACCATCCGAGACGGTCCACGTTCTCCGGTACAACCAGCTCACCGTCAACGGTGCTTACTGGTTGTACCGGAGCGTCGCTGCCATCCGGCAGTTGCAACCGAGTCGGTTGGAACCGCAGGCGCTCACTAGCTGCAGGGGTGCCAGTGCGAGCCTGTTCCGGCGTGGTCGCGGCCTCGTTCGAGTCCGCCGTCTCGTTGTGACCACCGTGCGTGCCTTGAGTCGACGGCTCGGACTGCTGCGAACCTTGATCGACGGCCTGCGCCGAGCCGCAGCCGGCGGCTACGAGCGCGGCTGCACAGAGCGCCACCAGCAACCGCCCCACAGCAATACTCGACGATTGCCGGTTGGTCAGCGCCACACGCTACTGAGAGCGCCGAGCAGGCTGCTCATCGTGGCGACCTGACCACCGGTGCCAGTGTTGACGACGTCCGGGGCCTGCGAGCCTTCCTCGCCGACTTCGACGACGTGCACGACGACATTCATGCTCTCGGCCTCGGGGTCTCCGACGGCGAACACGCGGTTGAGAGCGCCGCCCTTCACCGTCAGGTCGAGTGGGCCGAAGATCACCGGCTCGGTTTCTCCGGTGGGCACGATCTGAACGCTGTAGGTGTCTACGGGAACCACCAGGTTGAGCGACTCGCCATTCGCGACGTTGGCAAAGAGCACCTCGTCATTGACCACGATGTCGGCCGGAGGGACTGCGGCAGTGTGCGCCACGGTCAACGACGCCTTGTCAGCCGGAACGGCGGACAGGTCGTTCTCGAAGACGGTCAGCACGGGAGCGTCGCCCGCGGCCGCGGGCAGGTGCAACACGACGTCACTGTTGTCACCTGCTTGCGCCTCAACACTGTTCTCTACCAGCACCTCACCCTCGGCATCGGTGAATGTCCAGGTGTTCTTGCCGGGGTCAACGGTGAAAGGCCCAGCAATCTCTGCGGTCTCAACACCGCTAGCAAGCTTCTGCCCGTCGACGCTGATGTCGACACTCTCGTCAGCTAGACCTTGGACGATGTACAGCGTGACATCGTCCTGCGCTGCACTCGCCGGCGCCGCAGCCAAGCCGCCCGCGATCACGACGCCGAGTGCGGCAGCCGACAATGCGGTCACGCGTAGGGGCCCGGTTGATGCCATGATATGTACTCCTTAGACGTTCTTTGCCTGGCCTTTGCCAAATGAATGCTCGCAACATACTACGAGCACGATCTCAAAACACAAATTCAATGATCTGAATTCTCTGAAACATAGGTAGGTGTACTGCGTGGCAACAAAGAAGGCTGCGGAAATCGCGCGCCGCACGCTGGGCGCTCTCGTAGTGCTCTGCCTGCTCGTCGCAGCGGCCGTGTTCTATAGCGTCGCACCAACTCCCGATCCATCGGCGGCTTCGGCTGAGCAGGATCCTGAGGGCGTGCAGACCGAAGGCGATCAAAAGCAGCTAGCGAGCGAGGACAGCTCAGAGAGCACCGCCACCGTGACCGTCGAGGCCGCTGAATCGAGCCCTGCTCCCGCCGAAGCCGTGCCCTCGGGGGGTCCAGGCGTCGACGAGCCGGGCATCTTGATGCTGGTGCAACCCACAGCCGCGGGACCGCTGTGGGTCAGTGAGCAGGTGCGGTTGCCCGAGGCGACCACCTCGTTCATCCTGGCGCCGCCGGAGTTGAGTAGGGCCGGAGATGTCTTCGCCGGCATCGAACCTCAGGCGGTCGACGTTCAGGTCAGCGCCGGTAATCAACCGGTGGTCGTGCCCGACGGCGTGGTGAGTGAGCCCACACTGGTCACAGTGCCCCGCGGCAGTGCCTTTGAGGTCAGCTACCAACTCTCCGATGCGATGGTGCGCAGCGTCC
>JBATUU010000160.1:0-1619 GCA_049671385.1 Ornithinimicrobium sp.
GTCCACCTGTGGTGGCGACGGTGACGTAACTACCGTCGGGAGCAAAATCGATGTCACGCATGTAGGTGTCGAAGGCTCTGGAGGCGCAGGTCGCCTCATACCCAAGCGTGCGCCAGTCGTTTCTCACTTCTGCTGTCGTTCCCGTGAGATCGATCATGACCATCTGATCGCGGTCCAGTCCATCGGCCTTCCGGAAGTTGCCAATTACGGACATCTGAGTGCCTGCTGCATCGACCGCGAAGGCCTTCGCGCCTACCGGTGCGCGTGCCTGCCCTGGTTCACCTGTGTAGTTATGGTTCTCGGTGAGTGAAACCGAGAGGAAATCCTGCCGTTGCCCAGAAGTAGCGTCGAGTGCAACCAGACCACCGAACGGCGCCCCGCCGACCTTCGTGAAAACACCGGCGACGTAAAGGCGGTCACCGATCAGCGCCATGTCTTGGACGGCACCGTTCATACCCGGAGCTTCGAAGGAAGACACGATGGATCCATCGCTGACGTTCAGCAGGTGAATCTTTCCACCATTGCCGTCAATTCCGCTGAAGGCGCCACCCACGTACACGGTGCCCGACGTCGGCCCCGCCTCGACCGCCCTCACCTCTCCGCTGGGCACGGGAGTGAAGCTGGGATTGATCTGGCCATTATTCGCGTCGAAGGCAAAGACGCTGGAACGAGACATCTCCGGCGATCCACTACTCGGTGTCACCGTCGTGAAGTCGCCGCCGACCACCATGCTGTCGCCCACCTGAGTGATGGAGTAAACGGTGCCGTCTTCGATCCCGGGGGTCCAGTCTGCGGGGGTATCTGAGACCGTGCGGTCGTGAGAGACCCCGGGCGCTGTCTGCGCTGGTAGCGCACCAGCCACCTGGGCCGGAGTCGAACTCGCCTGGGCAGTCGCGCCCAGGCCGGTGGCAGCGACGGCGGCAATGACGGCAGACGCGAGAAGGCGCGAAGGACGCAGAAGGTTCACGATCAGTCTCTCTTGTAAGGCGGGTGATCCCAGGGGACTCGGCAAAGTATGCACGAAACTATGCCGAAAGGCTAGACGAAACAAAGAGGAACTTTACCTGGACTATACGCAACGACTAGATTTCCCATGCCGACCCCCATCATCTGAGGAAGCGATCCTCATTCACTGCCGAATTACAAGGTAGGGGTTTGCAATGGCTCCGTTGAACTGATCGCTCGCCCGCCCAACCACGTCTCCCACTCGAGTTAGCTTGCCTCCCACTGAGAAAGGGAGCTCGGAATCCTCCCAGGAGATCTTTCCCGTTGCTCCACTCTGCTTGTCCACTGAGTGCTGGACCCACCGACTATCGACATACTCCATCACGGTCAACTCGACTTCCGTGCCGATCCGTGAGCACCGAGCCGAGTACCACGTGTTGGCGGCAACCAGGGCTGAACCGCGGACCTGTAGGACTCCGTCGGCACCCTCGACCCGGCATGATGGCGACTGCTTGTCGATATCGATCTTGTACTGCGCACCGTTACCGAAGAGCCCGCGCTGAACCAAGTTGTCCCCGTTGTCCGTGGGGTCCCCCGTGCTGATGTCGTCTCTGCGGAACTCCGCGCCGAACTCAAAGTCTGACGTGCCAGGCGCCAGAGCGTCCTCAGCGTCG
>JBATUU010000161.1:0-4850 GCA_049671385.1 Ornithinimicrobium sp.
CATCGCACCGATGCGGATGCAGTCGCCGTCAGCGGTGCTTTCCTCTGTAATCCCGGAAAGCTCGGCGATTTTGCCCAGGTCAATGACCATCTCGGGGGCATTCAACCTCATCCGCAGGATCGGCATCAACGACTGACCCCCTGCCATGATCTTCGCGTCGTCTCCGTGCTCAGCCAGCAGCGCGAGCGCGTCTGCGATGGAGGCGGGGGCCGCATACTCGAATTCGGCGGGAATCACTGACCTGCTCCTTCACTGTCGTTGACTGCACTGTCGTTGACTGCACTGTCGTTCACGGCACCGTCGTTCCCCGGGCTCCCGTTATTGAGCATCGAGCCAGGCTCCTGCTGATTGGGAGCGGACGCATCGAAGTGCGGCATGGCGTCGGCTGTTGTCGGGTCCTTCGCCGCGGCCTGGCCCTCTTGGATCGCCCGCCAGACCCGCTCGGGCGTGCATGGCATCCGGATGTCTTTCACGCCGAACTGCCGGATCGCGTCCAACACTGCATTGACCACAGCCGGGGTGGAGGCGATGGTGCCTGCCTCCCCCACACCCTTGACGCCGAGGTCGTTGCTGAGCGCCGGGGTGGTCGTGCGATCGGTGACGTAGTTGATGGTGTCAGCGGTCGTCGGAAGGGTGTAGTCCACAAAGGACCCAGACACGAGCGTTCCGTTGTCGTCGTAGACCGCCTCCTCCCAGAGCGCCTGACTGATCCCCTGCACGAGGCCGCCGTGCACCTGGCCCTCGACGATCAGCGGGTTCACCACCTTGCCGATGTCGTCGACACAGACGTAGGAGCGCATGGTGGCTTGACCGGTCTCGGTGTCGATCTCCATCGCGCACAGGTGGGTGCCGTGCGGGAAGGAGAAGTTGACCGGGTCAAAAGTGGCTTCGGCGTCGAGGCTTGGCTCCATCCCGTCGGGTAGGTCGTGGGCCGCGAAGGCCGCAAAAGCCAGCGCCCCAAGCGCGATGCCTTGGTCCGTGCCTTTGACATTGAAGTTGCCGTGTTCGAACTGGATGTCCTCCACGCTGGCTTCGAGCATGTGCGCGGCAAGCGGCTTGGCCTTTTCGATGACCTTGTCAGCGGCCTTGACCACAGCTTGGCCACCGACGACCAGCGAACGCGAACCGTAGGTGTCCATGCCCTTATGACTGACCTGCGTGTCACCGTGCAGCACCTCGACGTCCTCGAAGGGAACACCGAGTCGGTCTGCGACGATCTGGCTCCATGCGGTTTCGTGGCCTTGGCCGTGCGGGCTGACACCCGTAATAACCTCGACCTTGCCGGTGGGCAGGACCCGCACATCGGCGTGCTCCCAGCCACCAGCCGCGTAGTTCAACGAGCCAAGCACTCGGGAGGGCGCCAGGCCGCACATCTCGGTGAAGGTTGAGATACCGATGCCGAGTTGCACGGGATCCTTGTCGGCCCGACGCTGGTCCCGTTCGGCAACCAGGGCGTCGTAGTCGAAGAGTTCGACGGCGCGCTCGGTTGCGGCCTCGTAGTTGCCCGAGTCGTACTGCATCCCGGCGATGGTGTCGAACGGGAACTCCTCGTGCGTGATCCAGTTCTTTTTGCGCAACTCCAGCGGGTCCATACCGAGCTCATCGGCGAGGTCGTCCACGATCCGCTCGATGGCGAAGGTGGCTTCCGGTCGGCCGGCGCCGCGGTAGGCGTCGGTCCAGGTCTTGTTTGTGTAGACCGGAGTGCAGCTGAAGCGGTAGGCCTCGAACTTGTAGATCGAGTTGAACATGAAGGCGCCCAGCACCGGCACACCCGGGCCAATCAGCGCCGCGTACGCGCCCATGTCTGCGAGCAGATCGACCTTCAGGCCCTTCACGATTCCGTCCTTGGTGGCGGACAGCGTGAGTTTTTGCCATTGGTCGCGGCCGTGGTGGCAGGAGACGAGGGACTCACTACGGGTCTCGGTCCACTTGCATGGCTTACCCGTGTGACGAGCGGCCAGGAAGGTGATGATCTCCTCGGGCGTCACCTGCAGCTTGCCGCCGAAACCACCACCGACGTCAGGGGCGATCACGCGGATCTTCGACTCCGGCATGCCCAGCGTGAGAGCAAGCATGACCCGCAAGATGTGTGGCACCTGGGTTGCTGACCACATGGTGATCTGCTCGCCGGTCGGGTCGACCACGACGGAACGGGGCTCCATGAACGCGGGAATGAGGCGTTGCTGACGGTATTCGCGTTCGATCAGCACCTCGGCGTCGCGGATCGAGTCCTCGACGTCCTCGCCGGTGCCGGCCTCCTTGGAGTCGAGCACCCAGGTAGCGGCGCAATTGGTGCCGAGGTCGGGGTGGGTGAGCACCTCATCTGCCGCGGCCTTCTTGAGGTCGAGGGCCGCTGGGAGGTCCTCGTAGTTGACATCCACCAACTCGGCAGCGTCGCGAGCGGCGGCGTTCGTGCGCGCGATGACCACGGCGACGACTTCACCGGCGAAGGCCACCCGGTCCACCGCAATGGCTGGATGGTCTGGGGTCTTCTGGTCCGTCGTGATCGGCCACGCCGTCGGCAGCCCACCTTGGATGTCCTTGACGTCTTCGCCGGTCAGCACGGCGATCACACCAGCGGATGCCTTGGCTCCGGTGGTGTCGATCGAGGTGATGCTGGCATGCGCAAAGGGGCTGCGCACCATACTGAGGTGCAACATGCCGGTGAGTTGAATGTTGTCGGTGAACTTGGTGCGGCCAGTGATCAGCCGCTGGTCTTCCTTGCGGCGACGCGACTTCCCGATCTCGGCTTCGGGCGCTGCGGTGTCCTGCCCGGTGGTCTCTTGCTCGGTGGTGGTCATGACTGGTTGGCTCCTGCCGCCTGCTGTACGGCTTTGACGATGTTCTGGTAGCCGGTACACCGGCAGAGGTTGCCCTCCATACCCTGGCGAATTTCTTGCTCGCTCGGGTCGGGGTTCTCGTTCAGCAGGTCGGTGGCCTGCATGATCATGCCCGGCGTGCAATATCCGCATTGGAGTGCGTGGCATTCGTGGAAGGCCTGCTGCACCGGCGTGAGCTCGCCCTCTTCGGCAATGCCCTCAATCGTGGTGACGTCATGGCCGTCTGCTTGCACAGCCAGCATGTTGCACGACTTCACGCTTTTGCCGTCCAAGTGGACGGTGCAGGCTCCGCAGTTGCTGGTGTCACACCCCACGACGGTGCCGGTTTTGCCCACCTGTTCGCGAAGGTAGTGCACCAACAAGGTGCGCGGCTCGATGTCGTCGGTGCAGGACACCCCGTCGACGTTGACGGTGATGCGGGTCATGGATCCTCCAGGCAGTCAGCAGGGATAGAGACACTCGACTTGATCATGACGTGAGCCACCTCACATCGCAATAGCGACGGCGTCACTATCTATCCGCGATCACGATCAAGGACCAGGTTGCGATCACCCCTCCCGGTGCTGCACCGGCAAGATGGCACGAACGGTCCAGGACTCGCCCTCGGGTCCGGCCTCAGCCGACCCGCCGAGGACCTCCGCACGCTCGCGTATCCCAATGAGCCCCTGCAGCGAGCTCAGGGCGCGGTCGACATGGCGCGGACTCCCGACGGGCAGAGGCGAAGCCACCGAGATTTTCAACCCACCCTGCGCGATCGCAACCTCGACCGCGCACGAAGAGCCCGGGGGTGCGTGCTTGGTCACGTTGACCAGTGCTTCCTGAACGATCCGCACCGTAGCTTCCCGGCTCGTGCTCGGCAGCGATTGCCACCCCTGGAGGCGGAGGGTACTGACAACATCGAAACCCTCGGCCCGGACCCGCTTGATCGCAGACTCCAGCGCGTCCGGCAAGCCCACACCCGTCATCGGCATCGGCTCATGTGCCGACGGTGTTAGGGGCTCGCCTTCCCATCGCAGGACGCCGAGCAACGCTCGTAACTCGGTCAATGCCTGACGGGAATTCTCGTTGATCTGTGTCAACGCCGCACGCATCGTCTCCGGGTCCTCGGCTCGCCGAACACTCGCGCTCTGTAGCGACATCAACGTGAGCTCGTGGGCGACCACATCGTGCAATTCGCGGGCGATAGCTAGTCGTTCTTCGCGCCGGACCTTCTCGGAATGCTCCTCCATCAAGCGAACTCGTCGCCGAGTGCTCAGTAGATCCAGCACCACGATGCGGATGAACGCACCCACTGCGGCCGAAACCAAAAGCAAGAGCACCAAACCCCAGAAGAAGGGCTGATTCTCGGCGAAATACCACGTCGTCCAGATCGCCCACGCCAAGAACGCGCCCAACGTGGCGAGCGCTACGCGTAAACGTGTCAAGGCGCACGCAACGATCAAGGCAATCATTGCCGTCATCGTCGCGAGCCCTACTCGCTCCAGGGTGAGCACGGCGCCGAAGACAGAAAGCACCGCCAGCGCAGCACCCCACGGCGGCCACCTTAGAACTACGGGCCACGAGACATGCATGGCGATAAAGGCAGTCGTCGCGGGAAGACCACGGAAAGCCGGTCCGGACATGTACTCCTCGGCCAAACCGAGGACGGCGAGAGTCACCGCGGCCAGCACAAGCCAGGTCGGAGCCTGTCCGGACGGTCTAATCAGCGGCAGCGCATACTGACGTTTGCCCTCTCTGCCCGGCGTGAGGCTCGCCCTCTTGGGCGCTGATTGTCCCACTGCGTGACCTTAGCAACGGCACGGTGATTGCCGGTGTGTCAAGCGGTGGGCCCCGTGTTGGCGCCGCCAGGAGATGACTTGGGGCCGATATGACCTAGCAGCGGTCGCCCAAGATCCAACCCAAGAGTGCGCAAGGGTCAATTGCTCGGGCGTGAACTTTGGTTGGGACAGCGGGTGCGGCGGCCGATGCCAATGGTGCAGCAGCGGTGGGCGCGGCCAGCGACGCGGTCAA
>JBATUU010000162.1:0-1859 GCA_049671385.1 Ornithinimicrobium sp.
GTCCAGTTCCTCGACGCGGCGGGGCAGCGCGTTGAACCCTCCGAGGCGGGCAAGCCGTATGCGGCAATTGCCGATGAGGTCACGACCGAAGATCTCGTCGGCTTCCTTCGCGACCTGATCCTGGTGCGGCGGGTCGACGCCGAAGGATTTGCCTTGCAGCGCCAGGGCGAGTTGGGTCTGTGGCCCTCGCTCCTGGGTCAAGAGGCGGCTCAGGTCGGTGCCGGGCGGGCGATGAAGCCCCAGGACTATGCCTTCCCGGGTTACCGCGAGCATGGAGTCGCTTGGTGCAAGGGCGTCGACCCCGTCAATCTGCTGGGGATGTTCCGCGGGGTGAACCATGGCGGCTGGGACTCAGCCCAGAACAACTTCCACCTCTACACCATCGTCATCGGCAACCAGATGCTGCACGCCTGCGGCTATGCCATGGGCGTTGCTCGCGACGGTGATGTCGGCACCGGCGAGGCCGATCGAGACACCGCCGTCATGGCATTCACCGGTGATGGCGGCACCGCTCAGGGGGACTACAACGAGGCCTTGGTGTTTGCCTCGGTGACTGCGGCCCCGGTGGTGTTCTTCGTGCAAAACAACCACTGGGCTATCTCGGAGCCGAACGACAAGCAGTTCTCCATCCCGGTCTACCAGCGGGCCCGCGGGTTTGGCTTCCCGGGCGTTCGGGTGGACGGCAACGATGTGCTCGCCACATATGCCGTCACTCGGGCCGCTCTCGATCGGGCCCGATCAGGACAGGGACCCACGCTGATCGAGGCCTTCACCTACCGGATGGGGGCGCACACGACCTCCGATGACCCCACCAAGTACCGGATCGCCGCCGAGGTGGACCTGTGGCGAGCCAAAGACCCGATCGACCGATTGACGACACATCTGCGGGACATCGAAGCGATTGATGAAGCCTGGCTCGATGCGTTGACTACGGAGGCTGATGCGCTGGCCAAGCGGATCCGGCGAGAGTGTCAACAGATGCCCGATCCTGCGCATGCGCAGATGTTCGAGAACGTCTATGCCGACCCTCACCCGCTGGTGGAGCGTGAAGCGGCGCAGTTCGCCGACTATCACGCCGGGTTCGAGGAGGACTGATGGCCACAGCTGTGACCGGGCCGGGCTCACCAGCCAAGATGAGTATCGCCAAAGCGCTCAATGCCGGGTTGCGCGCGGCGATGGACGATGACCCCAAGGTCGTGCTGATGGGGGAGGACGTCGGCAAACTCGGCGGCGTCTTCCGGATCACCGAGAACCTGCAGAAGGACTTCGGCGAAGATCGAGTCATCGATACGCCGTTGGCCGAGTCCGGCATCCTCGGCACGGCCGTCGGGCTGTGTCTGCGGGGGTATCGGCCGGTCGTCGAGATCCAGTTCGACGGTTTCGTCTATCCGGCGTTTGACCAAATCGTCAGCCAAGTCGCCAAGATGCACTATCGATCGCTAGGCAAACTCAAACTGCCCCTGGTGATCCGCATTCCGTATGGCGGCGGGATCGGTGCCGTCGAGCACCACAGTGAGTCGAACGAGGCGTACTTCGCGCATACCGCGGGGCTGCGGGTGGTCAGCTGCGCGACGCCCGAGGACGCCTACTGGATGGTGCAGCAGGCCATCGCCAGCGATGACCCAGTGGTGTTGTACGAACCCAAGCGGCGCTACCACGAGCGAGGCTTCGTGGAGCTGGGCGACGCGGCGCCGTTGGAGCTGCATCAGGCGGCGGTGCGTACCCCAGGCACCGACGTGACGGTCGTGGCGTATGGGCCGATGGTCAAGGTGGCGATGGCCGCCGCGCAAGCTTCGGAGCTAGAAGACGGCCCCTCGATTGAGGTCATCGACCTGCGCTCGCTGTCGCCGCTGGATGTG
>JBATUU010000163.1:0-10697 GCA_049671385.1 Ornithinimicrobium sp.
ATATCAACTGGGACAGAGTCGAACTTTGTGTCCGCGACGCCTACAGAATGACGGCGCCCAAGTCGCTGAACAGACAACTCGACACTGCATGAGCTCGTTGAGCTAACCGCGTCACTGCGAACGAATCCATCACCGGTCAGCGATCGCCACGCAGCCAGCGCTGCCTCGTCGTCGCTGGGTCCGTCCTCGGGGAGGGCGGCGCCACCCAGGACGATGTGTGAAGGGTAGAGGAAGATGTTGGTCCAGACCGGGTCGGCTACTGCTTCCACCCGGAACTCATCGATCCCGATGTTGTCCACGACCACTTGCACCCCGCGGGTCCGGGTCAAGGAGGCATCACCGCAGAGCTCGCGTGCCCCAACGCCGGTTGCGTTCACCAACGGGGGCCCACCGGCGACGTCGACCAAAGCGTTGACGTGCCGCATTTCTAGCCGGCCACCACGTGCGATCAGCCTGGCGTGTAGGTAGCCCAGGTAGGTCGGCATATCCGCGAACGGCAGCGTCACCGCCAGGCCACTACGAAACCCTGGGTGCTCACCGGCAGACAATGCGCGGAAATCGGGTAGGACCCGCGCCCGGGGTGGTGCTTCGTCAGCGAAGTTCGCCACGATCTGGCCGTGCACCCGGTGCACACCAGAAGTGGGCCCATCGGCCGACTCCTCGAAGATGGGCGTGGCAATCTGTGTCCAGCGCGTCGGGGGATCATCGGGCGAGGTTCCGCTGATCCCGAGCATCGCACCAGCAGCCGCCAACGTCGTCCGTCCGGGATCCAGGTCAGTCAACACCAGGACGCCGTGTCCAGACTCGATCAGCCGCACCGCGATCGTTAACCCGATCACCCCAGCACCGAGGACCAGCACATCGGCCCCTTTCCATCCCTTACCCAACCCACCAGTATCCCCACCGTCACATATTCCTGGCTCCGCTTCTGGAGCAGACAGGTCACAACACCCCGGTCACCACTACCGATCCCCGGCCGGGACAGAGGAGCGTCGGCCCGCCGGGTGGGCGGGGTCGCTAAGACCACGTTTCAACATCAGCCATTTGCGCTGGGGCCCTTCCGAATTTCCGGTCATCGGTGAGCAGCGGCATGCTGAGCGATTCGGCCAGCGCTAGGTAGAACGCGTCGTAGGCGGTGAAGTTGTCCCGCAGTGCTAATGCCCGTCGCTGGTAGGGCTGCATCGGGTAGCGCACGAGCGGTAGATCAGCGAAGTCCTCGAGCATCTGCTCGGCACGCTCGACGCTGATCTGGATCGCGGGTTTCGACGTCATCAACAGTCCGCGTATCGCCGACGTCACCTCTGCATCAATGAGCGCCGGTGCGTGCACGTGCCGTTGCTGCCCGAACCGTTCGCGTAGCTCGGCGTCGTCTCGCCGGTTTTGTAACAAGCGTACGACGATCGAAGCATCGATGACCGTCATCTCACAGTCGGTCCTCATCGATGAACGACCGGATGTCTGCGACGCTGGCCTGGACGCTGTCTCGGGAGGCGATTCGCGCCAGGACCTCACTCATCGCTGGGCGGGAGGTGTCCTCATGAATCAGTTCCCTTAGGTAGCTCGACAGCGACATGTTCCGGGAGGCAGCGCGTGCGCGTAAGGCTTGCGCATCCGCGGAGGGGACGTCGCGGACCTGAAGGATCTCTGTGCTCATAGCCCACAGTTTACATGGAGTTCATGAATACTGCATGCATGTTCTCTTCGGTTGTCGATCGGTGATCGGTGCGGGATCGTCTACCGGGCTCGCGCAGACACCCGCCGGTTCGGGCAAGCCCCAAGCGGTTTACTGAGGCCCCGCCGCGCGAAGGTCCGCGACCGATCCATCCGCGATCGTGCGGAGGTGTGTAGTGATGGCGTCGATCGGCCAGTTCCACCAAGCAAGTGCGACCAACTCGCGGACTTCGTCCTCGGCGAACCTCATACGGAGGACTGCGGCTGGGTTCCTACCGGCGATCGCGTAATCAGGCACGTCTTTGGTCACGACTGCGCCAGTGGACACGATGGCCCCATTGCCGATCCGCACTCCGGGCATGATCGTCGCGTTGCCACCGATCCAGACATCGTTGCCCACGACCGTGTCCCCGCGAGACGGCAAATCCGAGATCAGATCAGCGTGATTGCCCCAAGCTCCTCCCATGATTGGAAATGGGTAGGTGGAAACGCCGTTCATCCGGTGGTTCGCGCCGTTCATGACGAACGTGACGCCTGTTGCGAAGGCGCCGAACTTTCCGATGATGAGGCGATCGGGCCCGTAGTGGTGGCTGACATGACGCGTTTCGAACTCGCTCGCATGCTCCGGATCGTCGTAGTAGCTGTAGTCGCCAACCTCGATCAACGGACTCTTCACAAGCGGCTTGAGCAGAACGACCCGTTCCTGGCCCTCGGTCGGATGGACTCGTGTGGGGTCGGGGGCACGCAGATGGACACCCGACCAGCCTACGAGGGTCGCTGCCGATATTGCCTCGGCCAACGGTCCGCTGAGTTGATCCCGGCAAGGTGGTCACAGTAGCTGGATGGGGCACCGGGTCCGGGGGCCTTAGCCAGACGGGCGCTTGTGGCTAGGAGGGGAGTGGCGTCGGTCACTTCGGCGAGGGCGACGCAAGTGGCGTCGTAGCCGTTGAGCCTGTGCCCGAGTGACCACATGCGAGGACGGAGCCAATCGGCGAGAAATCTGGTGAGCGTGAGGCCGTTGAGCGCGAGGTCACCTTGCTGTTCGCTGAGCCCGACCCGGTGGACAAGACCCGCAGCACGTGAGTGACTTCGCTATCGATCAAGTGGGGTGCAGCGAGTTCCTCTTCGCCCAATAGCTCAGGATCGAGGTCGCCGGCCAGCAACTCCACGATGACAACGGCGTCGACGATCTTCACTCGCGCGGCCCTCAGGCAGCACAGCCAGAATCATCTCCCGCTCGGGTCGCCCTTTGACACTCTGCTGGGTTCGGCGGATATTCGCGGCGTTCTCGCACACAATATTTAGTCGCGCGGCCAGACGCTCGAGTTCTCGCAGCACGTATGTGGTTAGCGAGATGCCCCTGTGCCTTTGTTGTCTGTGCCTAGGCGTCGTGGACCTCATCGGGGACGTCGCGGATTTGCATGACCTTTGACATATGTCGACCATGGCGCGAACGGGTGCAACACGCACCCACTTCCCGTTGTTTACCTCATGGGGATAGGCGATCGTCAACACCGACCGCAGGGTCGCGCTCGCGCCAGTGAGCACGCTTGGCTCGGGCCGTCCCTTACTCGTTGATAGTCACCCTCGGTGAGATTCGTATCTGTAACCAGGGTCTGGCCGGTGTGCTCGTGTGCGGCGTGTACCCATGCATCAACGGCACGGCCGCTATCCAGCGTCGCGTGAAAATCGAACAGAATCGTCGTAACGCCTCCAAGGCCACCCATCGCCTCAGTTTCGCGCAGTCACCCACCGTGTAGCCACTAAGATGACTGCTCTCTACGGAATCGGAACATCATGGGCCCGATCGTGCATCGCTATCGTCTTAACCTCAGAGGATCCTTGAGTTCTCGCGGTGTCCGGTGCACATCTTGGTCGCGACAGAGCCGATGGCCGTCCGAGCGACGAAGATTCGAGTTCTGATCACGTTTTCGCGGACAACGGGATCAGAATCCTCGGTGTGAAGCGTCACGATGGTCACGTTTTCTCCATAGCGGATCGCCCCTGTGGATAACTGCAGCAGCGTGTGTCCCGACAGCGGCATGCTGTGCGGCATGAGTTTCGAAGACCTCCCGGCCAACTGGCCATCGATGCCGCTTGATGATCCGGTTCTGGCTCGCGATGTGCTCGATCTGTGCGTCACTCATGCTGACCGTGTGCAGGGAGGCCTAGCAGTGCTCGTTTTACGTCCCGGCTTGACTCTCGCGCAGCCGATCTTCGTCGCTGGCCCGATGCCGCCCGCCGGGCGTCGTGCGGCGCTCTCCAGTCTGTTCACGGCCTGCTCCCGCGCCGGTGCCGATACCGCACTCGTCGCCGGCATCGTGCACGAGCGCAGCGCACTCAGTGACGACGACCGAGCCCTCCATCAGGACGCGATCGAGGTGTGCCGCCAGGTTGAGCTCACCTTGGTCAGCACCCACCTCGTCACGGCATCCGGCATCAGGACACTTCCGCATTCGCGAGTGGCGGCCTGACCTGCCTGGCTTTGGCTGACGGCACGAGCCTGGCAGGACGGGTCGGCGCTGTGCTGGCCTGTCGCTCGCGGTGTCCACCGCAGCACCGAGTCGGGTAAGGAGCGCAATAAACTGAGTCCGAAGACAGACGGTTGTGCTGGGCCACTGCTGTTAACGGGCTCTGCAGTGGGGGCCACCGGTGCCGGTCCACAGGGAAGGGTGCGGCGAGTTGACGGTTCAGCACTTCGACGTGCACGCAGTGCTCGCGTGAGTCAGCATCAGCGGGCAGGAGGCCCACAGAGCACCCGGGTTGTGACGTACCCGAGCGACCTACCGATAGCTCAAGCTAAGGCGGAGATTGTGGAGGTGATCTCCTCCCATCAGGTGATAGTTGTCGCGGGGGAGACTGGTTCGGGCAAAACCACCCAGCTGCCCAAGATGTGCCTCGAGTTGGGACGGGGCGGATCAGGGTTGATCGGGCATACCCAACCTCGGCGCATTGCCGCTCGAGCTGTCGCCGAGCGGATCAGCGAGGAGTTGGGCACCGAACTCGGCACCACCGTCGGCTATCAAGTGAGGTTCACCGATACCTCCGGGCCTGACACCGAAATCAAGGTCATGACCGATGGCATCCTGCTCTCAGAGTTGCGACGCGACCGCGACCTGCGCCGCTACGAAACGCTCATCATTGACGAGGCCCACGAACGCAGCCTCAACATCGACTTCATTCTCGGCTATCTCAAGCAACTCCTGCCGCGCCGACCCGACCTCAAGGTCATCATCACCTCAGCCACCATCGATGTTGAACGCTTTGCCGCGCACTTCGCCGACCCCGATGGCTTGCCCGCGCCGATCATCGAGGTGTCCGGCCGGACCTACCCGGTGCAGGTCCTCTATAGACCGCTGACTCGACCCGGACCCATCAGTGCCGATGGTCAGCTCACCCTGGATGAGATCGACCAGGTCAGCGGCATCTGTGAGGCGGTGGAAGAGCTGTGGACCCATCCAGCAGCCGACGACACCGGCCCCCAGGACATCCTCGTCTTTTGCTCCGGCGAGCGTGAGATCCGAGACGCATGTGAGGCTCTGGCCGCACTCGGCCTCGGCGACACCAACATCCTGCCGCTCTACGGCCGGCTGTCTGCAGCCGAGCAGCACCGCGTGTTCTCCGGGCACTCAGGTCGCCGCATCGTGGTGGCGACCAACGTAGCCGAGACCTCACTGACGGTGCCCGGCATCCGATACGTCATCGACACGGGCACAGCACGGATTTCGCGCTACAGCCAACGACTTAAGGTGCAACGCCTGCCGATCGAGGCGATATCGCAGGCAAGCGCTCGTCAGCGATCGGGACGTTGCGGGCGCTTGGCCGACGGCATTGCCATCCGGCTCTACAGCGAGGAGGACTACCAGGGGCGGCCGGAGTTCACGGACCCGGAGATCCTACGGACCAACTTGGCCAGCGTGGTGTTGGCCATGACCGACTTAGGGCTCGGTCACATCGAGCGCTTCCCTTTTGTCGAACGCCCTGACGAGCGCGCAATAGCTGACGGCGTCCGGCTGCTCCATGAGTTACAAGCGATCAACCTCGATGCCCCGCCGGACGTCCCACGCAAACGGCTCACTGCATACGGTCGCACCATTGCCGGACTGCCTGTTGACCCGCGACTGGCTCGGATGCTGATCGAAGCCGACACCAATGGTGCGCTAGCCGAGGTCCTGGTCATCGTTGCCGCCCTGTCGATTCAAGACCCACGTGAGCGCCCGGTTGACAAGCGAGCGCAGGCCGATCAGTCACATGCGCGCTTCGTCGATGAGGACAGTGACTTCATCAGCCTGCTCAACCTATGGACATACCTCAAGAAACAGCAGAAGTCGATGTCTGGCAGCGCCTTTCGGCGCATGTGCAAACGCGAGTACCTGCACTATCTGCGGGTCCGGGAGTGGCAAGACCTGCACCATCAAGTGCGCCGAGCCACTCAGAGCGCCGGTCTGAAGCTCAACTCCACCCCGGCGAGTCCCGACCGGGTGCACCAATCGCTGGTGCCTGGGTTGTTGTCGTTGATCGGACTCTACGATCGAGACAAACGGGAGTACGTGGGTGCCCGAGGCGCAAAATTCCAGATCCAACCTGGGTCGGCTCTACATCGAAAGAACCCGGACTGGGTGATGAGCGCAGAGTTGGTGGAGACCACCCGACTCTGGGCACGAGTCAACTCCCGCACCGATCCCGCCTGGATCGAGGCGGCAGCCACCCATCTGGTGAAACGTTCCTATGCCGAGCCTCGGTGGTCGCGCAAGCGTGCGGGGGCGATAGCCAGCGAACGCGTGACGTTGTATGGCGTGCCGCTCGTCGCCGGCCGGGTAGTGCCGCTGGGACGGATCGACCCGTCGCTGGCGCGCGAGCTCTTTCTGCGGCATGCCCTGGTCGAAGGCGACTGGGACACCCGTCACGCCTTCTTCGCCGACAATCAAGCCTTGGTGTCACAGGTGAGCGAGCTGGAGGCACGGAGTCGGCGACGGGGGATCGTGGTCGACGATGGAGCATTGATGCGCTTCTACGATGATCGCGTGCCGGCACATGTCGTCTCAGGTGCGCACTTTGACCGCTGGTGGAAGAAGGAGCAACGTCGCGACGCCGGCGCACTGACCTTCACCGAGGAGCTGCTGCTTGCTGGAGAATCCGTGGACGCAGCCGACTTTCCGGGGGTGTGGCGCCAGGGGGACCTCGAGCTGGCACTGACCTATCGTTTCGAGCCCGGGGCGGAGCACGACGGGGTGAGTGTGCATATACCGATCGAAGTCTTGAACCGGATCGAGAGTGGACCGTTCGACTGGCTGGTACCCGGACTGCGCGAAGATCTGATGGTCGCCCTCGTCAAGGCGCTGCCGAAGGGATTGCGACGTCATTTCGTCCCCGCTGCGGATCATGCCCATGCCGCGCTGCGATCTATCCAGCAGGCAGCGCCGTTGCCACCAGCTGCACAGTCGCGGCAGGTGAGCCCCCAAGCGGCCCTGGCCGATGAGCTCTCCGCCGCAGGGCCCATCGATGTCCGCGCTGAAGATTTCGACATGGGGCGGTTGCCGAGTCATCTTCGTCTGACCTACGTCATCGAACGCATCGCACCGTCCACCTCAGGGCGTGGTGGTCGCGGGGGTGGCGTCGAGGTGCTGGGTGCCGGCAAAGACCTCGCAGCTCTGCAAGCCCAGCTTGCCCCAGCGCTACGCTCGACGATGGCGAGCGCCGGGGCCTCGATGGAGCGGCAGGGGATCACCACGTGGGACTTCGGCACGCTACCGACCACATTCGATCAGCAGGTCGCTGGCCAGGTGTTGCGCGGCTACCCCGCGATCGTGGACACCGGGGCGGCAGTCGATCTCAACGTCCTGCCTCGCCAAGCCGAGGCTGACCGTGCGACGGCGAAAGGAGTGCGCCGACTCTTGCTCCTGGCCTATGCGCCGCCGTGGAAGCGAATCCTCGCCCAGATCAGCAATGAGGAGAAGCTGGCGCTCGGTATGGGTCCCCACGAGTCAGTCGCAGCGACCTTGGATGACGTTCTGACTGCGGCCGTGGACTCGGTGATGCGTGAGGGCGGCGCCTCGCACGCCGTGCCACGCACCGCTGAGAACTTTGACGCCGTTGCAGCACGAGTGCGTCAGGTTGGCGCTGCCACAGTACTTGAGATGGTCAGTCATCTTGCCCCGATCTTTACTCTCGCAGGCGAGGTCGAAAGGCGGCTACGGCAGCTGAGTGCATCCGGGATGCGTGAGGACGTGAACGCTCAGCTGGCTTCTCTGATCCGTCCGGGATTCATTGCCGACGTCGGTTATCAGCGCTTGCCCCGCGTCACCACGTATCTGAAGGCGATGATCGAGCGATTGGAGCGCGGAGTGCAGGATGTGCGGCGCGATGCTGAGCGGATGGAGCACGTGCAGGTCGTGCGCGATGAATACGACAGCTTTGTCGCGGCTCTGCCGACCTGGCGACGCGAAGACGGTGACGTGCGGGCCATTGCGTGGCAGATCGAAGAGTTGCGTATATCGCTCTTCGCCTCTCGCCTCGGAGCCGCCGGTCCGGTCTCGGCGCAGCGGATCTATGCGGCCATGGATGCCGCCGAAGACGTCACCTCATAGGCTGGACCGATGGTGCGCGTAGGCCTGTCCGGGGGTATCGGATCCGGTAAGTCGACAGTCGCTGGGCATTTGCGCGATCTGGGCGGCGTGATCATCGATAGCGATGTCATCGCACGCGAGGTGCTGGCTCCAGGCAGCCCCGGGTTGGCCCAGGTCGTCACGAGGTTCGGCGATCATGTTCTCGACGCGCAGGGGGCACTTGACCGCCCGGCCCTCGGTCGGATTGTCTTCGTGCACGAACCGTCTCGGCGAGATCTGGAGGCGATCACGCACCCGCTGATTGCGCGCCGCACGGCTGAACTGTTCGAGAAGGCAGGCGCCGCAGAGGTCGTGGTGCATGACGTCCCGCTCCTGGTGGAGAAGAACATGGGTAGCGGCTACGACGTCGTGGTGATGGTGCACGTGAACACAGAAGAACGGTTGCGCAGGCTCGTGGAAGACCGTGGGATGAGTGAGGCTGAGGCTCGCTCTCGGATCGCTAGTCAAGCCGGTGATGATGCGCGCAGGGCGGCGGCCGACATCTGGTTGGACAACAACGGCACCCCCGAGGAGCTCAAGAGGGCCGTCGCGAACCTCTGGTCTGAGCACCTGAAACCCGATCACTCACCGATGGCGTAGCCCAACTCGACGGGCGGGGTGTTCTCGGTTTCGCCGAGAACATGTTGATTGAGAAATGCGGTCACCACCGCATACCAAATCTTGGCGTGCTGCGGAGCTGCGATCCAGTGGTTCTCGTTCGGGAAATAGAGGAACCTGTGCACCGTCGAGCCATCGTCGGCCGCCGGCAGGGCGGATTTGGCCAACAATTCGTACCACAGGCGAAGGCCCTCGCCGATCGGCACTCGGTAGTCCTTGTCGCCATGGATGACCAACATCGGGGTCGCGATGTTCTGCACGAAGCGATGTGGCGAGTTGTCGTGAGCCATCTCATCGCTCATCTCACGGCTCCAATAGAAGGCGGCGTCGGTCGTCGGTCCGAATCCGTCGAGTGCCCACAGTGACGCGTGGGTGACGATCGCGTCGAAGCGATCGGTATGCCCGGCGACCCAGTTGGCCATGTACCCACCAAACGAGCCACCCATCGCCGCGGTCCGGCTCTCATCGATGTCGTCTCGCTCACATGTGGCGTCGGTCAGCGCCAAGATGTCGGTGTACGGAGCCTCGCCCCAGGCGCCCCACCCACGTTGGATGAACTCTTGCCCGTACCCGGTCGAAAGCGCTGGATCTGGCATCAGGACGGCATACCCGTGGGCGACAAGCACCCAGGGGCTCCAGCGCCACGTCCACGCGTTTGAGGACGCCAGTGGACCACCATGAATGAACACCAGAAGGGGCGCCGGTCCATTGTCCCCATCGGGCAACGCCAACCAGCCCCGTAGGTCGGTCCCATCCTCTGCGGTGGCTTTGACCTCGGTTAACGTCCCCGGCAACTCTGGCCGCTCGGTCGGGCCCTTCAGAGCGTTCACCTCGCCGCTGACCAGGTCGATCCGGACAACTTCGGCGGGGAAAGCGGGGCTGCTCCGCACCCCGAAAGCCTGACCCGCCGGGCCCTTCACGGGCACAACGACTGCGGAGTATGTGGCGTCATCTGTCGTGATCTGCCGCACACTGCCGAAACCAGCGCCATCGGTGTCGTTGCTCACGGTGATGCTGAAGACTGGCCCGCGGCCATCGTCATCGGCCAGGACCAGCACTTCACTGCCGTCGCTGACCCAGGCGCTGGGGGTGGCCCAGCGATCCCAGTCCTCGGCGAGTTGGGTGCGCTCGCCCGTGCTCAGATCCAGCAACCACACAGTGGGCTTGGGTGCGGTCCGGGGAGAGGACTTCGGACTCATCGAGAGCACTGCCTGGCGCCCGTCCGGGCTGATCAGCACGGAAGTGACATCCGTGTCGGGTTCATCGATGAGCCGCTCGTGTGAGCCTGAAGCGACGTCGATGCGGATCAATATGCTGCGTTGCTCGGCGCCGGCCTCGGCGACCTTCGCGGTGGTCAGCACGAACGTCCCGTCCGGGCTGATGGAGCTGTGGTGCTCATGCAAGCTCGCCTCGAGGTCTCTGGTCAGCAGTTGCACGTCTTCGCGTGGAGTGAGGGTGAGCAATTGGGGCAGTGCTGGTCCGAGGTCGTGGTCCCAAAACCGCACCGGGTAGCCGGTGTGCAAGATGGCGTCGACCCCGGCATCCTGTCGCCGGGTATGAACTTCTTGTTGTTGCATCTCGTCGCGCACCCCCGGATAGACCGCCGCGCTCAGCAGAACTACCTCCGCGTCGCTGGCACAGACGACAGCCGTGATTCCCCCCGGCCGTTGCAGCACGAGATGAGCCTCTCCGCCCGCGGAATCCAGCGACCACAACGACGGCGTCGACTCCTCGCTGTGGGGTGTTTCGGCGGCTCCGGTATTCCGTTCAGAAACAAAGAGCAGGTCACCGGTGGGGGTGAAG
>JBATUU010000164.1:0-2419 GCA_049671385.1 Ornithinimicrobium sp.
GTGTGGGAAGGCAGGAGACACTGCCCGTACCGCATGGCTTCAGTGAAGTCGGCACCTAGCACCAAGGTGGTGCTCATCGACTCTCCCTTCGCGCGATCGAAGCGGCGCTCATGCCTCGCGACTGCACTGTAGCCGCTCGCCTCACTGGGGCAGGCAACACCTCATAGGTAGGGTTACCCGTATGTCGGGTGAGTACCAGTGGGCTCTGTTCAACGGGTCAGGAGAGCCTGTACGGCCCGCGATGTGGGCCGGGCCGTTCCCGAGCCAAAGCGAGGCCGAGGCCTGGCTCGGCGATGAATGGCGGGAGCTGGAGCAAGCAGGGGTTGCCGAAGTTACGTTGCTCTGCGGCCAGGAGCCGGTCTATGGCCCGATGAGCCTGAGCGCCGAGTGACTTAGTGTCGCTGTAGAGGGTCGCCGCGTCCCACCTGGGCGCGGGGCACGCGCGAGCGCCGCATTTGGAACGAGCGCAGCACCACGTACGAGGCGGAACCACGCGGCGGCTCAGTCTGGAATTCATCGATATAGGCAACTTTGGTGCGTCGCCAGAGGAGGACGGCATCCACCAGTCCAAAGATGATGAGCCCGTAGGCCGCTGCAAACATCATCAGTTGCACGCCCGAAACCCGCACCAGTGATGCTGCCAGGATCAGCAGCATGGTCGGAAGCAGGATTTCGCCGATGTTCCACCGGCGATCGACGGCATCGCGCAGATAGCGGCGTTGTGGGCCTCGATCCCGCAACGCGAGGTACTTCTGGTCTCCTTGCAGCATCCCCTCCCGAGCGCGGGCTCGGCCTATCTGCCGTTTGCGCTTCTCTTCGCGCCGAGCGTCTTTGCTGAGACTGCGCGTGTCGACAACAAGAGGACGACGACGAGCAGCTTCGGAATCGCGACGTTTAGGGGTAGGCCTTCCTTTGCCCGCGCTCACCTGCGCGGCGGCCTCCGGCTCGGCGGATTCGGGGGTTGCGGGCGCGTCCGCCTTCTTTGACCACTTCACCCCACCACTGTATGCGCACATCGGCTGCTGGCCAGGTCCGTGCCGGGCTAGTCTCACCTGATGGATCAAGCAGATAGCTCGGGCAAGGGCGGACCGACCCCGTTTCGCGTGGATGAGTTGCGCGAGCGGATGTCTGGGCTGATGCCACAGGTGCTCAGTGACCTGCAGGGGCTGGCGCGAATTCCCTCGGTGTCGCTGGAGTCGTTCGATCAGCGTCACGTCCAGGACAGCGCCGAGGCCGTGGCGGCGCTGCTAGCAGCCGAAGGGATGGAGGTGGACATCGTGACAGAGGGCGGTCGCCCGGCCGTGATCGCTCACCTGTCCGGCCCGGCCGGTGCGCCGACGGTGTTGCTCTATGCCCATCACGACGTGCAGCCCCCCGGCGACGACAGCCAATGGCAGAGCCCGCCGTTCGAGCCCGAGGTGCGAGGACACCGGGTGTATGGCCGGGGAATCGCCGATGACAAAGCAGGCGTCATGGCTCACATCGCTGCCCTGCGCGCGCACGACGGCACGCCTGGTGTGTCCGTGACCGTCTTCGTGGAAGGTGAGGAGGAGATCGGCTCCGACAGCCTGCCGACCATTTTGGAACGGCACGGTGAGCGCCTGCGCGCCGACGCGATCGTGCTCGCAGACTCCCAGAACTGGAAGATCGGCATACCAGCGCTGACAACGACGTTGCGCGGCCTGGTGCGGGCTGTGGTCAGCGTGCGAGCACTCGACCACGGTGTGCACTCCGGGTTGTATGGGGGCGCGGTGCCTGATGGGTTGACGGCGCTGTGCCGGTTGATGGCCACATTGCACGACGATGCCGGTGATGTAGCCATCTCAGGTCTGCTCACCGGCGAGGCGAGCGACCTGGCGTACACCGAGGACGACCTGCGGGCCGACTCCGCGCTCACCGAGGGTGTACCGCCGTTGGGCACCGGGTCGATCCTGTCCCGGATGTGGACCAAGCCCTCGATGACGGTGATCGGGATCGACGCACCGAGCGTCGAGCGGGCTGCCAACCTGCTGACACCGGTGGGGCGTGCTGAGTTGTCGATGCGGATACACCCGGACCAAGACCCGACACAGGCCTATGAAGCGTTGCGAGACCACCTCCTGAAGCATGTTCCCTGGGGGTGCCACGTCGAGGTCGAGTGCTCCGACATGGGCGCAGGCTTCAGCGCTACAACGACCGGGCCGATGTATGCCCAGGCCCGACATGCCTTCGCCGATGCCTGGGAGGTCGACCCGGTGGACATCGGCGTCGGAGGCTCCATCCCCTTTGTGGCAGCCTTCGCGGACAAGTTCCCCCAAGCCACCATTCTGGTGACCGGCGTCGAGGACCCCGACACCCGAGCGCATGCCGCCAACGAAAGTTTGCACATGCCGGAGTTCGAAAAAGTCTGTCTGGCGGAGGCGATATTGCTCGAGCGTCT
>JBATUU010000165.1:0-15561 GCA_049671385.1 Ornithinimicrobium sp.
TTCGATGGCGGGGGACTTCGCGCCCGATGAGCACGTGGATGACTACAAAGAGGCTGTGGAGGCCCTGGTCGAAGCCAAGATCGAGGGCGGTGAGACCACCGCGGTCCCCGACTCCGGCGACGAAGAGGACTCGGGCGAAGTGGTCGACCTACTCGCCGCATTGCAGCGCAGCGTCGATCGGGCCAAGAGCGCACAGGGCAAGGCTGGCTGACCACTCGATCAGCGTGCTGACTATCGGTCCTTGCGCCGTGGGCGAACACCGCTGGCGCATTGGTTCGGTTATGGAACAGTCGAGTGAGCACCCACGTTGAGTCCAGCAACGACACGTACCATCGAGGTCCTCTCGACATCAGGAGAAACCATGTTCGAACGGTTCACCGACCGCGCACGCCGCGTTGTGGTCTTGGCCCAAGAAGAAGCGCGGATGCTCAACCACAACTACATCGGCACCGAGCACATTCTGCTCGGGCTCATCCATGAAGGCGAAGGGGTGGCCGCCAAGGCGCTGGAGTCCTTGGGAATCTCCTTGGACGCTGTGCGTGAGCAGGTGCAGGAGATCATCGGGCAGGGACAGCAGTCTCCGACCGGGCACATCCCCTTCACGCCTCGCGCCAAGAAGGTCCTGGAGCTCTCGCTGCGCGAGGGACTGCAGTTGGGGCACAACTACATCGGCACTGAGCACATCCTGCTTGGTCTGATCCGCGAGGGCGAAGGCGTTGCCGCACAGGTACTGGTCAAGCTCGGCGCTGACCTGAACCGGGTCCGCCAGCAGGTCATTCAGTTGCTGTCGGGCTATCAGGGCAAAGAGACAGCGTCGGCCGGCGTGGGCTCTGCAGGTCAGGAGGGCCAGCAGTCGGGGTCCCTGGTGCTCGACCAGTTCGGTCGCAACCTGACCCAAGCTGCACGCGAGGGCAAACTGGACCCCGTGATCGGGCGTCAGAAGGAGATCGAGCGGGTCATGCAGGTGCTGTCCCGGCGCACCAAGAACAATCCCGTGCTGATCGGCGAGCCTGGTGTCGGCAAGACGGCTGTCGTTGAGGGCTTGGCCAGCGACATCATCCGAGGCGAAGTGCCAGAGACGCTGAAGGAAAAACAGCTCTACACCTTGGACCTCGGCGCGCTGGTCGCCGGTAGCCGTTATCGCGGTGACTTCGAAGAGCGGCTCAAGAAGGTCCTGAAGGAGATCCGCACCCGCGGCGACATCATCTTGTTCATCGACGAGATTCACACGCTGGTCGGGGCCGGTGCCGCCGAGGGGGCCATCGATGCTGCGAGCATCTTGAAGCCGATGCTGGCTCGCGGCGAACTGCAGACCATCGGTGCCACCACGTTGGACGAGTACCGCAAGCACATTGAGAAGGACGCAGCGCTGGAGCGTCGTTTCCAGCCGATCCAGGTCAACGAGCCGACGTTGGCGCATGCCATTGAGATCTTGAAAGGGCTGCGCGACCGGTATGAGGCCCATCACCGAGTCTCGATCACCGACGCTGCTTTGGTGGCGGCCGCCAATATGGCCGACCGCTACATCAATGACCGCTACTTGCCCGACAAGGCGATCGACCTGATCGACGAGGCGGGCGCGCGCCTGCGCATCCGGCGAATGACTGCACCGCCGGACCTGCGCGACTTCGACGAGAAGATCACCCACGCCAAGCGTGAGAAGGAAGCGGCCATCGATGGCCAAGACTTCGAGCTCGCGGCCCGGTTGCGCGATGAGGAGCACAAGCTCACTCAGGCACGCTCAGCCCGGGAGAAGGAGTGGAAGGCCGGCGACATGGACGTCGTCGCCGAGGTCGACGAGGAGTTGATCGCAGAGGTGCTGGCCGCCTCGACCGGGATCCCGGTGATGCGGCTGACCGAGGAGGAGTCCTCACGGCTGCTGCACATGGAGGATGAGCTGCACAAGCGCATCGTCGGCATGGAAGACGCCATCAAGGCGATCTCGCAGGCCATTCGACGGACCCGCGCCGGGCTGAAGGATCCCAAGCGCCCGGGTGGCTCGTTCATCTTCGCCGGTCCTACCGGTGTGGGTAAGACCGAACTGGCCAAGACGCTCGCCGAGTTCTTGTTCGGCGACGAGGACTCGTTGATCACCCTGGACATGTCGGAGTACTCCGAGAAGCACACCGTGTCGAGGATGTTCGGCTCGCCTCCGGGCTATGTCGGCTACGAGGAGGGCGGACAGCTCACCGAGAAGGTGCGCCGCAAGCCGTTCTCCGTGGTGCTCTTCGATGAGATAGAGAAGGCTCACGCCGACATCTTCAACTCGTTGCTGCAGATTCTCGAGGACGGCCGACTGACCGACTCCCAGGGACGCGCAGTGGACTTCAAGAACACCGTGATCATCATGACGACCAACCTCGGGACCCGTGACATCGCTAAGGGAGTTTCGCTCGGCTTCTCGGCCGGCAACGACCCCCGCAGCGGCTACGAGCGGATGAAGAACAAGGTCACCGACGAGCTCAAGCAGCACTTCCGTCCGGAGTTCCTGAACCGTGTGGACGACACCATCGTCTTCCCGCAGCTCACCGAGCCGGAGATCGTCCAGATCGTCGACATGATGGTCGTGAAGCTGGACGAGCGCCTGAAAGACAAGGACATGGGTATCGAGCTCACGCCCGCGGCCAAGGCACTGCTGGCCAAGAAGGGCTACGACCCGGTGCTGGGTGCCCGGCCACTGCGTCGAGCGATCCAGCGCGAGATCGAGGATGCCCTGTCCGAGAAGATCCTGTTCAACGAGTTGGAAGCCGGTCAGATCGTCCTGATTGACACCGAGGGTGAGGGCAAGTCGGAGTCGTTCACCTTCAAGGGGACGAAGAAGTCGGAGATGCCGGACACCGTGCCGGTGGAGGAGGCATCCTCGGCTGACTAGCTCAGTCCACGACGAAGCCGTACCAGTCCGCGCTCTGGAGTCCAAGACTCTGGGGCGCGGACTGCTGTGGCTCCGATTGCTGTGGCACGGACCCCTCCGGGGTTTCAGATGGTGCAGGGCTGCGTTGCAGCAGCCCCTCATCCACCAGAGCTTGCAAACATCGCTCCCGCTGTCCAGCATCCTGGGTCCAGGCGGCCTCAAGGCCGCTTTGCGGCAACCAACCGTCGTGCTCCCGGACTGCGTGTAGCAGCCGCCCTCGGCATTGCCGATCCGTGCCGTGCCATGCCTGTCCCGTACGGCTGGGCCCGTTGTGTGGCGGGCTACCCGCCAATACCCAGGCGCATCGGTCCTGTACCGGGCAGAGCCCGCAGCGGGGGTTCTTGGCGGTGCAGATCAGCGCCCCGAGTTCCATCGCGGCGACATTCCACCGCACACTGAGGTCTCGATCGGTCGGCAAAGCCCGGTGCGCGAGCTTGGTCTCGCGAGCGGTGAGCGAAGGAGAGGGCAAAGCCTGCCCAGTGATCGCCCGGGCCAAAACCCGGCGGACGTTGGTGTCGACCACAGTGGTGCGCTCGCCGAAAGCGAAGGCAGCAACGGCTGCCGCTGTGTAGGCACCAACCCCGGGCAGCGCCAGCAACTCGTCAGCCTCCGCAGGGACCTGTCCAGCGTGCTGTTGCGTGATGACGATCGCGCACGCATGCAGCCGCAGTGCCCGGCGCGGGTATCCCAGCCGGTCCCAGGCGCGGACGGCTTCTCCGCTGGACTCGGCCGCGAGGTCAGCCGGAGTGGGCCAGCGCTGCATCCACCGGCGCCAGATAGGTTCCACCCGGCGCACCGGGGTCTGTTGCAGCATGACCTCGGAGACCAGCACCGCCCACGAAGTCACGCCGGATCGGCGCCACGGAAGGTCGCGGGCGTGTGTTTCATACCAGTTTAAGATCGGCTCGTGGAGTGGCGTTGCTGAGCCCTCAGCCGGTGCTTCGGGCTGGGCTGCTGGCCCGAGGGCGCTCACACGTAGCGTTCCATGATGCTGCTCTCGGCCAAGCGGGAGAGGCCCTCGCGCACTGTGCGCGCCCGCCACTCGCCGACGCCTTCGACCGCCACAAGGTCATCCACACCGGCAGCCAGCAGAGGCTGTAGACCGCCGAAGTGATCGATGAGCCGTTCGGCGATCGTCGGCGGCAACCGCGGTATGCGCCCCAGCAGTCGGGCCCCGAGGGGGAAGATCGACGTGTCCAAACTCTCGGTCGATCCGGTGAATCCCAAGCAGCGGGCGACCGCGCCGAGATTGAGCAGGTCGGTGGGGGTGAGCGCATCAAGGCTGCGCAAAACCTCCGACTCCGTGCGCACTGACGCAGCCTGGTGGGCATAGTCCCGCACGAGGAGCTCACGCGCTGCGCCAAGGTCGCCGACGAGCTCGCTGAGCTGCAGACCGATCAGGCGGCCCTCCACGCCCAGCTCGACCCGGTACTGGGCAATCTCGTTGCTGATCCGGCGCACCATCTCCAAGCGCTGCAGCATCGTGACCGCGTCGCGCACGGTGACCAGGTTTTCGATTTCCAAGGCGGAGAGGGTCCGGGCCACTTCATCCAACCTGGCCCGATATCGCTCCAAGGTCTGCAACCCTTGATCGGCTCGGGAGAGGATCTGAGCGGGGGCTTCGAGGACCTTGCGCACGGTCCCGACATACACCGCGATCATCGACATGGATTGGCTCACGGAGACGACGGGGCGCCCGGTTTGTTTGGCGGTTCGCTCCGCTGTGCGATGTCTGGTTCCGCTCTCACGGGTTTGGACGCTCGGGTCGGGGACCAACTGGACGGCGGCGCGGACTATGCGCTTGACGTCTGCGTCCAAGATGATCGCCCCGTCCATCTTGGCCAACTCCCGCAACCGGGTCGCGCTGAAGGCGACCTGCAACTCGAAGCCGCCGGTGCACAGGTCCACAACGTCCGGTCCATCATGGAGCACGACGAGCGCCCCGGTCCGGCCGCTCAAGATGCGTTCTAGTCCGTCTCGCAACTCGGTGCCGGGCGCGACGGCGGCGAGCGTGGCACGCATGACGTCTTCGTCTGCCTGGGTCACTGTCGCCTCGTTCGTCGCGTTCTCAGGGTGCAGTGGCATCCGATCGGATGCCGATCTCGGTCCGGCTTCCGATCTTGTCATGACCCGAGTCGATTCCGTTGCGTGAACGCCTTGGCGTAGACCCTCGTTGCTCCATGTCGCCGAAGGCTGCCGCCGCTGCTTGGGCCACAGTCGCTGCCTGCGCGATCTGCATACCCGCCGGAGCCGCGCCTTCACTGAGGGAACCTGCTGGCACTACTGCCCGACGAAAGCCGATGCGCGCGGCCTCAGCCAGCCGCCTCGGCGCACCGGTCACCGGCCGTAACTCACCAGCCAGACCCACCTCACCAAATGCGACAGTGCCCAGCGGTAGGGGGCGATCCACGCTGGCCCCGGCGAGAGCCAGCGCCACCGCTAGGTCGGCAGAGGGTTCACTTAGGCGCACCCCACCGACCGTGGAGGCGTAGCAGTCTGAGCCGCTGAAGTCGAGACCGGCTCGGGCGCTCAACACGGCTAGCACCATGGCCAACCGCGAAGAATCGATCCCACTGGTGGTCCGGCGAGGACTGCCTCCTGAGGAGGCATGGACTAGAGCTTGCACCTCCGTCACCATCGGCCGTCTGCCCTGCAGCGTCACCGTCACGCACGTGCCGGGCACCGCCATGTCCCGGCTGGTCAGAAAGAGGCTACTGGGATCTGGAAGTCCGGTGATCCCGGCATCCCCGAGGTCGAAACAGCCCACCTCATCCGTGGGGCCGAAGCGGTTCTTGACTGCTCTGACGAGTCGCAGCCGCGAATGCCGCTCGCCTTCGAAGGCGACCACGACGTCTACAAGGTGCTCGAGTACACGTGGACCGGCAATCGCGCCATCCTTGGTGACGTGGCCGACCAAGACCGTCGAAATGGTGGCGGCCTTGGCAACCTTGATCAGCGCCGAGGCAACCTCTTTGACCTGGCCTGTGTTGCCGGCGGCGCCGTCGATCTCGGCGCTGGCGATGGTCTGCACCGAGTCGACGATCAACAACGTCGGGCGCACCCGCTCGACATGTCCGAGGACGGATGCCAAGTCAGTCTCGGCCGCGAGGTAGAGGTTGGGGGCCAAAGCGTTGATCCGCTCGGCCCGCAGACGGACCTGCGCAGCGGACTCCTCGCCGCTGACGTACAGCACGGTTGCGCCTGAGTTCGCGGCCCGAGCTGCCACATCCAGCGCCAAGGTCGACTTGCCGATGCCGGGCTCGCCAGCCATCAGCATTACTGCTCCTGGCACCACGCCACCGCCGAGCACTCGGTCGAATTCGGCCACTCCGGTGCTCACTGAACGAGAGGCTTCGAGGCTGACCTCCTCAATCGGCACCGCTGAGCTGCGCGGGGTAACGGCCTGCGTGCGCACTCCGACCTCACCGAGCTGGGTTACGGTCCCCCAGGCCTGGCACTCACCGCACCGGCCGACCCACTTCACACTTGCCCACCCGCACTCCTGGCAACGGTAGCCCGCGGCGTTGCGTCTGGAGGCAGCAGAAGAACGTGAAGCGGTGGCCATAGCACCCGATGTTAGGCGGGGGCACCGACATCATGGCCTCACCCGCCGACAGGGCTTCGACTTTCCGCACATCGGATGGCTGCGCGAGCACACTAGCCACTGCGACCCATGGCGACTCGACATCCCGCAACGAGGCCCCACAACGCTGCGGCGGGGCCGCATGCTTCAGCGGTGCGGCCCCAGGAACACCTACCAGTAATTACGAGGTGACCTTCTTCGGTAGGACACTGTGCAAGCGGCCGCGTGTCTGTTGACTGGGACGCTGTTGTTCGCCCTGCTGAGCGCCGAGGTAGATCAGTGCGCCCGTGACTGCTGGTATGGCCCATTGGCAGTACTGCAACCTCTTCTGGGCACTGGCAAGTTCGTCGTCGGCTCAAGCGGCGGGCTCGGTGGCCCCCTTTGTCGGGTTGTCCTGCTGCTCGTACACCTGCTTTCCGAGGTGTCCGCTGTAGGCGGTCAGCCCGATTGCGGCAACGGTCAGCGCAGCCTTGACAGCTGTGTTGCTCTGCGCTTCTTCTTGACGCTCGAGGCGCTCTTTGTTGCCCACGATGAGCCCCAGGCCTCCCACCGTGTGGACCACGATTGCTGCTGTATTGACCGGTGCCCAACGTCCCCACCCGATCGAAGACAGCCGCAAGGTCTCAGTCGAGTCGCTGGCTTGCGCCGTTGCGCCGTTCAAGCCCACGGCTCCCATCAAGGAGCCACCAAACCAGGTCGCCAATCCTGCATCGTGGGCAGTACGTACCAAAGTGTTACGTGTCGTCATCGCTTCGTCCTCCGCGTAGTTGGTGGGGCGGCAAGGCGCCGGGCCCGCGTCTGGCATCAAGGTGGTGTACCCCCAGCGCCGGACGACTTACAGTGTAAGACGCAACTGTGGCAGGTGCACTGTGGCCCCCCGTGAGGAAAGAAACAGCCAACGAGGAGTCGCTTTCCTCACCCGCATGAGGCTCGTGGGGAGTGGGGCCATCGAAGGTGGTGCGCCTGCGATCGCTCTAGAAGTCAACGGGGTAGCGGCTAGCTCGCGCTGAGTCCCACCCGGACGGCGGGTCAGCGCCAGGATCGTACCCACATGAACGCCGGGAACAAGCCGAGTGATCGAGGCATTGAGATAATGGACACATCAACTACCCTGAGTGAGGCGAAGAGTTATGCAGTTCGGAGTGTTCAGCGTCGGTGACATCACCATGGATCCCACAACCGGGACCACTGCGACAGACGCCGAGCGGGTCAAGGCGCAAGTAGCCATCGCGCTGAAGACCGAAGAGGTGGGAATGGACGTCTTCGCCACCGGCGAACACCACAATCCACCGTTCATGTCGTCCTCGCCGACGACAATGCTCGGCTACATCGCAGCGCAGACGACGTCGTTGAAGTTGTCCACTGCTGTCACTTTGATCACCACCAACGACCCGGTCAAGATCGCTGAGGACTACGCGATGCTGCAACACCTCTCCGATGGTCGGGTCGACCTGATGATGGGCCGGGGTAATACCGGTCCCGTCTACCCCTGGTTCGGCAAAGACATCCGCCAGGCCATGCCGTTGGCCGTCGAGAACTACGACCTGCTGCGCCGGCTGTGGCGTGAGGATGTCGTCGACTGGTCCGGGCAGTTCCGCACCCCGCTGCAGGGGTTCACTTCCACGCCGCGTCCACTGCAGGGCGTCCCCCCGTTCGTGTGGCACGGCTCTATCCGCACGCCGGAAGTTGCTGAGCAAGCTGCCTTCTACGGCGACGGGTTCTTCCACAACAACATCTTCTGGAACATCGAGCACACCGCTCGGATGGTCGGGCTGTATCGGCGTCGCTTCGAGCACTACGGCCACGGCCCCGCCAATACCGCCACGGTGGGGCTCGGAGGGCAGGTCTTTATGGCCAAGAACAGTCAGGACGCCGTACGGCGGTTCCGTCCGTACTTCGACAACGCGCCGGTCTATGGTCACGGGCCGTCCATGGAGCAGTTCATGCGGGAGACACCCCTGACCGTGGGTAGTCCACAACAGGTCATTGATCGCACGCTGAGCTTTGCCGACGAGGTGGGCGACTATCAGCGTCAGATGTTCCTGATGGATCACGCAGGTCTGCCGCTGGCGACCGTGCTTGACCAACTGGAGATGCTGGGCGCAGAGGTTATCCCGGTGTTGCGCCGTGAGTTCGAGGCCCGCCGTCCCCTGGGTGTGCCCTCCGATCCGCCGGTGCACGCTTCGTTGCTGGCCTCGGGTGATGGTCATCCCAACGCTCACCTGAGGCCTGCCCAGACCTACGCCCAGGTGTCGGCATGACCGATCGTGAGCTTTCGGTGGTTGTGGTCTGCGCGGGGGTGAGCACACCCTCTTCGACGAGACTGCTCGCTGAGCGGATCGGACATGCGGTAGGGGACCGGTTGCGCGTGCGCGATGTCGGGCTGGATCTGAGATTCATTGACGTGCGTGAGATCGCTAGGGACGTGACCGCGGCCGTCGTCAATGTCGGCCGTCGTTCGTCCGCGCTAGAACAGGCGAACGCCGCGATTGCGGGTGCCGACGCGGTGGTCGCCGTGACTCCTGTTTTTGCGGGCTCCTACTCCGGGCTGTTCAAATCTTTCTTCGACGTGCTCGATCCAGAGGTATTGCGCCGGACTCCGGTGCTTATTGCCGCCACAGGCGGATCGGAGCGACACTCGCTGATGCTGGATCATGCAATGCGCCCACTGTTCACATACTTCGGTGCGCTGGTCTTGGCGACGGGCGTCTTCGCCTCGACATCGGATTTTGGCGCCACTACGTCGGTAGGAGGCGGCTTGAGCGGGCGCATCGACCGGGCGGCCGACGAGTTGTCGCAAGCGCTCGGGTCTGCCCTGATTCCGATCCCAGGCGACACGTCGAACAGTCGGACGAAGCGGTCTGCAGATGACTTGTCTGCAGCGGAAACTGCGGAAGCCGCCGGAGAGCTGCCGGACTTTGCTGCGCTGTTGCGCCCGGGGACCTGATCATTCACGCCGCACGAGAGTCGTGACTCGGTGTCTCCCAACACCACGCGCCACCGCCCCTGCGCGTTGGACTGAGCCAGAGTCGACAGTCACGATCATCCACGCGACACCTCAGCGAGACCTCACGATCGTGCTACCTCGAAGCATCCTCATCGGCAAGGTGCGTTCGATGCCACACGTTGACCGCGTAGTCCACGATGGACCCCGGGTGCTCAGCCAAGATCTGTCTGGCCATGGGCGGAGCGAACTCGATCCCGACCACGGCCTCCAAGTCACCGCGGGTGGCGAACTGCCAGCGCATGTCCACGGCGCTGCGCTGCCACCCTTGCCGGCGCCAGAAGCGCTCGACCGCGAGCGGGTCGAAGTCGGGCCAGGCGCGGGTGAACCAGCCGCCAAAAGTCGAGCGTGTTGCGTCGTTGTCGATCACAAAGGCGGTACCGCCAGTGGCCAGCACCCGGTCGACCTCGCGCAGTCCCGGCTCACACCCTGGCCCAAAGAAATAAGCCCAGCGGGCGTGCAGCACATCGACGCTGCCATCTGCCACAGGCAACCGTTGAGCAGAGCCAGCGACCACATGCACGTGCTCAAGCCCAAGCCTGACGATGCGCCGCGAGGCGGCTCGGAGCAACGGTGGATGTGGCTCGACTCCAACCACCGACGCGGCACGACGGGCAAAGATCGGCAGGTGGTATCCGCTCCCACAACCGACATCAAGCACTCGCTCGTTGTGGTGGTCATGCACCGCTGCCATCGCCTGCCAGATCGCGCCGTCTGGATCGACACCCTCGTTCTCGATCTCGTAGATATCCGGCGCCGACCAGATATTCGGGCTGGGGATAGGCGGGTCAACGCTCACAACGGCCCCGAGGCCGCTGCCCGTGTCGCTGGGTGCACAAAGAGCGGCAGCAGCGGTCGACCATCCACCGAACTGGTCGGTGGCGGAAGCACTTCCTCACAGAGGCGCCGCAATTCGGCGTAGGCGCCCGGGCCGATCAGTTCGGTCAACTCGGCGGCCAATGAGAGGTATACCGGCTCGGAGGCGGTGTGTGCCGCCGCCGACGCCGTGCAGTACCAGTCGAAGTCGTGTCCGCCAGGTCCCCAGTCGCCACGCTCGTACTCGGTGATGGTGACCTCGGTGTAAGACGTCTCGTCGGCCCGCTCCACGGTGCGATAACTGCGGTGTACTGGGAGCTGCCAACACACATCGGGCTTGGTGGTCAGCGGCTGCACATCGGTCGCCAGGGCGTGCTGGTGCAGCGCGCAACCCGCCCCCGCGGGGAACCCCGGGCGGTTCAGGAAGATGCACGCCCCATCGATCAGCGTCGTGGCAATCTCCTCGCCACTTCCGGCCTCGGACGAGGACTCGCTGCGTTGCCAGCGCCGCTCGCGGCCGTGATCGAACATCTGCCATTCATCTGGTCCCAACTCGTTGACCACCGCCGCGACCCGGGCGATGTCCTCGGCGTCACTGAAGTGGGCTCCCACCGTGCAGCAGCCATCGTTAGGGCGCTCGGCGTAGACCCCTGGGCAGCCCTGCCCGAACAGGCATCGCCACGACGACGTCAGCCAGGTCAGATCCGCCCGGATGAGTTGGTTGGCTTCGCTGGGGTCCACGAACTCGGCCCAGAGTCTTCGCTCGGCGGCACCGACCTCATCGTCGCCGACGACGGGGCGGGCGGAGCACGGGCACATCCCATCAGCCTAGAGCGGCGGCCAACTCAGCGGGCGCGCGTTAGGGTTAAGCCCATGAAGAGTGCAGTGCGTGCCGACCTCTGAGCCGCGGGCAATTCCGGTCCACCTCTCGACCAGTTCGGTGTATCCCGAAGGGCCGGGATACGGCTTCGACCTCGCGCAGCGGCTGGGCTATGACGGGATCGAGGTGATGGTCTGGACGGACGAGGTCACTCAAGAAGCCAAACCGCTACGCGCGCTGTCTGCATTGCACGACATGCCCATCGGGGCTATTCACGCTCCCACTCTGTTGCTAGCTCAGCGCCTCTGGGGTTGGGATCCCTGGGGCAAGATCGACCGTTCGATCGCCTTGGCTCATGCCGTCGGCGCTCCGACCGTGGTGGTCCATCCGCCCTTCAGGTGGCAGCGCAAGTATGCGGCCGGGTTCGTCGAGGGAGTCGCTCGACGAAGCGCCGAGCACGACATCACGATCGCGGTCGAAAACATGTTCCCGTGGCGGGTGAGCAGCGGCTCCATCGCGGCATACCTGCCTGATCACGACCCCACCGATCTGCCGTATGAGCACGTCACCCTGGACATCTCCCACGCTGGCACCGCCGGTACAGACGCCGTGCAGATGTTCTCGGATCTGGGGTCCCGGGTCGCCCACGTGCACCTCGGGGATAGCAACGGCAGCTTCAAAGACGAGCACCTCGTGCCGGGTCGTGGCACGCAACGATGCGCCGAGCTATTAGCCGCACTCGTCGACAGTGCCTACGCAGGAGTCGTCAGTTTGGAGGTCAGCACTCGCAAGGCTGACCGGGATCAGCGTGAACTCGATTTGCAAGAGGCTCTGGAATTCGCGCGCAAGCACCTCGCTGCCACTGATTCGCTGAGGTAGCAGGTCCGCTCCTGATGGCCGTCGGCGGTCCATCGGTTGAGGGCGTAGCCTGTGCCCATGAATCTAGGTGTACTGGACCCCGCCCCCCTGTTGCGACGTGGCCTACTGGAGGTCAGTCGGCACGATTCGCTGCGCACGGTGATCGAGAGAGCGCCACTGTCCCGTGGAGTGGTCAAGCGATTCGTGGCCGGTGATGACAACGAGGCCGTGACGGCCGCCGCCGGTGACCTGACCGACAGTGGCCGCCTGGTGACCATTGACTATCTCGGTGAAGACACCACGGACGAGAAGATGGCCGATGACACCCGTGACTCGTATCTCAACCTGCTGGAGTTGCTGTCAGAGGCGGGTCTGACCATGGATGGTCGCGTCGAAGTGAGCGTGAAGCTGAGCGCGCTCGGCCAATCACTGGGCACCGAGGGGCAGAAGATGGCGATGGAGAACGCGCAGCAAATATGCCGCGCCGCGTCCAACGCCGGCACCACGGTCACCCTGGACATGGAGGACCACACAACGACCGATGACACGCTCCAGGGCCTTCGCGACTTGCGCAAGGACTTCCCCTGGGTCGGTGCAGTGGTGCAGTCCTACTTGCACCGCACCGAGTCCGACTGCCGCGACCTGGCACACGAGGGCAGCAGAGTGCGGCTGTGCAAAGGGGCCTACAACGAGCCGGAATCGGTGGCCTACCAAGACAAGATCGATGTCGATAAGTCGTATGCCCGTTGCTTGAACGTTCTGATGTCCGGCGATGGTTACCCGATGGTCGCCAGCCACGATCCTCGGCTGATCGAAATGGCCGGGACGCTGGCCAAGCGCTACGAGCGCGCCGACGACAGCTTTGAGTACCAGATGTTGTTCGGTATCCGCCCGGACGAGCAACTTCGGTTGGCCGACGGGGGTGCCCGGGTGCGGGTGTACGTGCCCTATGGCGACGAGTGGTACGGCTACTTGGTGCGACGGATGGCTGAGCGCCCTGCCAACCTGGCGTTCTTCGCACGTTCCGTGATGAGCACGAGCTGAACATATGGCGATAGCCATTCTGGGCGCGGGCGTCATGGGGGCGACACTTCTGTCCGCATTTGTGCGCGCCGGTCACCCGGCTGAGTCGATCGTGGTCAGCGACAAGTTTGCGGAGCGGGCTGAGCAGATTGCCGCCGAGCACGATGTCCGGGCTCTTGATGCCCATGCGGCGGTCGCAGGCGCTGACATCATCGTGCTCTGCGTGAAGCCGCAAGACATGAGGACGCTCTTGGATGAGATCAGTGCATGTGTCCGGAGCGAGGCGCTGGTGATCTCGATCGCGGCTGGCATCAGCACTGAGTTTCTGGAGGCGCATCTGCCGGAGCAGACCTCCGTGGTCAGAGTCATGCCGAACACGCCTGCCCTGGTCGACCAAGGGATGTCGGCCATGGCCAAGGGTCGGCACTGCAGCCAGACGCACGCGCAGAATGCGCAGGCCTTGTTGGGCACGGTCGGATCCGTGGTTACCTTGGATGAACATCACCTCGACGCGGTCACCGCGCTGTCCGGCAGCGGACCGGCGTACATCTTCTACGTCGTCGAGGCGATGATCGAGGCCGGTGTGCTGTTGGGGCTACCGCGGGCGACCGCATCTGAGCTAGTGGTTCAGACCTGCTACGGAGCGGCGACCATGCTGCGCGACACCGGCCAGCACCCGACTGTGTTGCGAGAGCAGGTGTCCAGCCCCGGGGGCACGAGTGTCGCGGCGCTGCGAGAGTTGGAGGATCACAAGGTGCGAGCGGCTTTCATGACTGCGATCGAAGCCGCAGCCAAGAGGTCCAAGGAGCTCTCCCAAGGCACCTAGGCCGTGGCGCTTGATCCTGCAGCCCTTTTCTTGAGCGTAGGTCTTGCCCTCAGCCGGACCTGTGCCACAGTAGGCGCATGACAGAGATCACCGTGCGTCGCCTCGGCGAAGAAGACTGGGATGAATACCGCCGGACCCGGTTGCATGCGTTGAAGGAGTCGCCGGAGGCGTTCGTTGCCTCAGCCGAAGAAGAAGAGGGTTACCCCGAGGAACGCTGGCGCGACCGGATGCGGCGATCCCAACGACTGTTGGCCGAGCGTCAAGGTACGGCGCTCGGTGTGGCAAGTGTGGGCTCGGAGAACACCAACGATGACGCGATCGGTGAGTTGTTCGGGCTCTGGGTCTCCCCGGACGCCCGAGGCTCAGGCGTGGCGCGGCGCTTGCTGGAGGCTGGCGCCCGGGCGGCCCGTGAAGACAACATGCGACACCTGGTGTACTGGGTGGGCACAGACAATGGGCGCGCTGTCGCGTTTGCCAGCAGTTTCGGTTTCCGGCCCACGGACAACCGCCGACCTATGCCGATCCGAGGCGCCGAGGCGCCCGACGAGGATGCTGAAGAAATGGCGATGGTTCTGCCGCTGGGCTCCTCGCCCGGCAATATCCCGACCAGCTTGTAGGGAGTAGGACATCGCGCAGTCCGATCCGTGAGCGGCAGACCGTGCCTGCAGACTGCTAGGGCCTTGCCGCGAGCTGCTCGATGTACTTGCTCGGTCCAGACACGATCATCATGTGGTGTTGGCCCACCTTCGTCTCCGGCAAAGCATGCATGAAGTCCTCACCGGGTGCTTTCACTCCGACCACCGTGACCCCATATCGTTTCCGGATGTCCGTCTCGCCGAGGGTGAATCCGATCATCTCCTGCGCCGGGCGCATCTTGACGATCGCGTAGCCATCCTCGAACTCGATGTAGCCCTCCATTTTCCCGTTGACCAAGTGGGCCACGCGCCCACCGGACTCCGCTTCAGGGAAGACCACGTGATGGACACCGATCCGCTCCAGCAGGCGGGCGTGCTCGGCGCTGACTGCCTTGGCCCAGATCGAGGGAATGCCGAGGTCCACGAGATTTCCGCAGGTCAGCAATGAGCCCTCGATCGATGTGCCGATCCCGACGACGGCAATCCGGAACTCGCGCGGCTTTGCGCCTCGCAACTCCTCGGGATTTGTCGCGTCGATAGTCTGTACGCGCATGAGTTTGCGGGCGTAGCGCTCGGCCACATTCCCGTTGAGCTCAATGGCATGCACGCGGTAGCCCAGTCGGTCCATTTCGAGGGCGGCAGCTGCTCCGAATCGGCCGAGGCCGATCACCAGCACGTCTTCATCGAACAATTGATGCTTTGCCATGCTCGCGGTACCTCTTCCGTGATTGTCGGGCTAGCGTGCCCTCATGATCGCTGCACATGTCGTCTGGGACCAACGTTTCACGGCATACGACTTTGGCCAGGGTCACCCCATGCATCCGATTCGACTCGCATTGACCGAGCGACTGAGTCGGGAGTTCGGACTCCTCGAGCATGACGATGTGCGGGTTATCGGTGCAGACCCACTCGATGTTGCTCAGCTCGCGCGGGTCCACACGCCCGGTCTCATCGACGCCGTGCAACGACTCTCCGCCGATCCAACAGCCGCCCATGGACAATTCGGCATCGGCAGCGCGGACACCCCTGCCTTCCCTGGTATGCACGCGGCCAGCGCGTTGGCCTGCGGCGCCACCGTCACCGCC
>JBATUU010000166.1:0-29838 GCA_049671385.1 Ornithinimicrobium sp.
GACAAACCCCGCTCACCAACTGATGTGTGTATGCCGTCCGGTCGGGCCTCGACGACATCGAGCAGTTGAGCACGACTCAAGGCCTCACGCACGCGGTGCTCATCGACGGAGCCCTCTTCCCAGCTCAAGGCCACGTTGCGCGCCACAGATGCATCGAACAGTGAGACCTCTTGGGGCACGTACCCCATCAACGAGCGCCATTGCCCCAGCCGGTCTCCCATGGGTTGATCACCCAGGTACAACTCGCCGGCATCTGGTCGTAGCAGGCCGAGCAGGATGTCAACCAGGGTCGACTTGCCGGCACCGGAGGCGCCCACCAACGCCACGGTGTGCCCGAAGGGGATCTCCACACTGACCCGATCCACCGCTGGTCGCACCGCATGGGGATAGGTGAAGGTCACCTCATCCAGGCGCAGCGTCACAGCATCCGGTCCCAGGCTCGTCACTGACTCGGGGGCGGAGGTCGCGGGGTAGCCGCGCCCGCGCTCAATCTCCTCGAGCACCTGCTGAGCGAACGGCAGGCTAGCGCCGCTTTGAGCCATGATCGTTTGGAAGCGTGTCAGCGAGGGGATGATCCGAAATCCTGCGATGCCAAAGAGAGCAACCGCCGCTAGTGCACCGGGCACGCCGTCCTGAAGGCCCCCGATGGCCGCGCCCAAGCCCAACCCGCCGATCAGCGCCGCCTCCAATACATAGCGAGGGATCGCCCCCAAGAACGATTGGTCAGCGCGCGCCTCGGACGCGCGAACACGCTGCTGCAAGACCACGTGCGCCACTTCGTCGGCCTTGCCTCGCAGCGTGATCTCTTTGAGCGAGTGCACCATTTCGCTGACCAGCCGGACCGCCCGGGTGGAGTAGGTGCGGTTGTCCCTTCCAGCCTGCACCGCCCGCTGGAGCACAAACCGATAGAGCAGTGCTGCAATGAGCCCGAAATAGATCATCGTGGCGCTGGCCAGCAACGGCTGCGCCACCACGAGCACCAGCAGCACCGCGACGAAGGTGAAGATCTCTCCCGCCAACTGCGCTGACGGGATGAGCACCCCGGAGACGGTGGCACCGACGCCGACATCGGTCGAGCGCACGATATCGGTGGAGTTGCGCTGCAACCGGTCGACCCACGGCGCGCGGAACGTGGCGCGCAAAAGCTCGGCGCCGAGGGCCTGCTCGAACCGAGCGAACCGCCTGGTCGCCCAGCGGTGCAGTCCAATCGCCAGGGCGCTCTTGGCAATGATCAGCAGCCCGATCACGATCAGCAGATTGCGGAAGTCGCCTGGATCAGAGAACGTACCGAGCAACGGGAGGGCGATGTCCGCCCCGGTCAGCAGCGGTGCCAGGATCACCGCGAGCAGACCCAGCGCGGCGACATCGAGAATGGCCAGCGAGCTCTGCAATGCCGCGAATACGATGAAGAAGCGTCGCGCTCCCGGCGGCAGAATTGCGAGGAGTGCGCGAACGGTGCGCACCAACTCCAACATGAGACCGAAGCCTAACGGCGCCGCCACCTAGCCCAGCGTTTTCGGGCCGCCACGGGCTCAGTGCTGAACCGACCTGGCGCCCGGCGGTCTGCTGACGCCGAGTCCGGCAGGTCGCAGTCCCCGGATGTCGGGTTGTCCGAGGCGGCGACAGCCAGAGCGATCCGCAGCGCACGCCAGCGCTCGACCATCGCGTCGACATCGACGCGACCCGCCACGACCGGCGAAGCTGCAGTGGCAACCGGCCGACGTCGATCGGCCAAGACCCGCTCGTTGAAGTCCAACAAGATCTCCCGAACGCGGTCCTCGTCGCTGATGTCGGCGAGCGCCTCTGGGTATGTCGCCCGCTCCCGACGTAGAGCCATCGGCCCCGGCAGCGCGACGGAGAGATCGATCTTCTCGCGCTGGATGAGGCCCTTGATCCACCAATCGGGATCGTTCGGCTGATCGAGTCCAGCCAACGGCTTGCCGGCACCCGGCAAATTGTCGAAGTCGCCGCGACGCTGGGCCGCCTTGATGCTGTGCTCGACCCAGCTGTCGATCTGTTCCGGTGTCGCGGGCTCGTCCTGCTTTCGGCGACGACGTGGACCGTCCGCATCCTGCGATGAGTTGCGCTCGGTTGACATGACCCCTCTCCTTTCGCCAATGCCCATTCTTCCAGGAGGGCAGCTGGCTCAGGCAGCTACACCCGCACGCTGGGCTGTGCCGAGTGCCTACGGGAGCGGCGGTGCGAACGAGCGACCATCGCCGCGGCATACAGCCCGGGTACCCCGACCAGCACACCCGCGAGTGTCGCAGTCCACAGGTCAGGCGCGATCACGGACTGACCACGTTGGGCTTGCACTACTGCGGTCACAAACAACCCGAAGTAGGCGGCTGCGGCCACCCAGACAACACGCCGTTGTGCACTTTCGACCAGGTCGATCCGCTGAGTGGTTGCCAGCCAGAGCAGTAGGAGGCCCACCGCAGGGATGACCTGCAGCGCGTGCAGACCGATGAAGTGAGGCACGCGCATGTCACCAAACTGAGTCGACCACCCCAGGAGCGGCAGCCCTCCGCCACCATCGGTGCCACCGACCGAGTGTTGACCCAGCATCGAGCTGCCCGCATCCAGTTGCTCGCTGGTCGGCTGAGTCATCGAGAATGCAGACACTGCCCCGATAGTCATCATCGGCACGGCCAGGGTCATCGCTAGCCCAAGTGGCCCGCGCAAGCGGCGCCGCGCCAGGATCACCCCGGCGATGGCGGCGACCACGCTGAAGATGCCCACGCCCGCGCCCATGATGGAGAACAGTGCTCCATCAAGAGCTGTGGCGTAGTTGAAGTGTGACGCCACGCCTCGCAGGGACTGCAGCGTGATCACGACCATCTCGACAATCATCGACCAGCCGATCACCTCCAGCGCCACACGCAACCAGCGCCCACGCTCGACATGGTGGTAGATCCAGAGCAGGGCGGGCGCGAAGGCCACGAAGGACAGCGCGAATTTCAATGGCTTGTTCCAGACGGGCACGCCATTGACGAGCGTGTCGTCGACAACACCCATCACAAGAGCGAGCAGTAGCACGGTCAGATTGACAAAGAACAACATCGTGATGGCCGGGCTCACTGCCCATGCGCCTCTGATCAGCGTCTTCATGCTGTTGCCCCTTCGATGACGCGCTGGTCGGCAGTGCTGAGGTGGTGTTCGCGCCATGCCAGGAAGAGCGGGAAGGTGAAGGCGATCGCCACCATGAACGACAGCGGTACCAGCGCGATATATCCCAGTGGCGCCATGGACAGCCGGCGACCCTCACGGATGATGAAGATGCATGCCACGATCGCCACGACAATCACGTCTACCGCGGCGGAGGAGGACGCGGCGCTGCCGAACCAGCCGCCGAGATAGGACTCCTCGGCCGCGATCGAGGCAATGTTGAAGTACCAGGTGCCGACCGCACCGACGAGCGCTAAGAACAGATAGACGACACGCACCAGACTCTCCTTATGTGAGTTAACACCGTTCACTTCCTACCGTAAGTTAACATCGTTCACTATGCAAGCGACCCACACTCCCCTGACCACCGAGCGGATCATCGCGGTTTGCCGCGAGTTGCTGACGCACGGAGGTGTTGAGGCAATCGTGATCCGCGAGGTAGCACGTCGCCTCGACGTCACGGCACCGGCGCTGTACAAGCACGCCGCAGGCCGCGACGAGCTGTTGACCTTGTTGATCGCTGCCTGCCACCGCGAAGTAGCAGGCGTGTGCGAGCAGGCTCGCGACGCGAGCGACCCAGACGATGCCTCCACCCAACTTCGGGACGTGACGACAGCTTTTCGCCGTTGGGCGCTTGCGAACCCGCGCGAGTTCGGCCTCCTCTACGGCCAGCCGATCATCGGTTACAGCGCCCCCGTCGGTGGCCCCACCACACGCGGCGCACAGCGCTTCGGCACGGTCTTCTCCGCCATCTACGCACAACTTCTGCACGAGGGTCGGCTGCGCACCCCGAGCGCCGCCGACTTACCCGCTGGTTTCGCAGAGTCCCTCACCACCAGCTCGCTTTCGCCTGAGTACCACCTGCCACCGGTGGTGATGTACCAGTTCGCCATGGGCTTTCAGCGCATGTTGGGCCTGATCAGCGTGGAGGTATCCGGGCACTTGGGGTGGGCGATGAGTGACACCGACGCTTTTGCTCTGCAAGAGCTGGAGAACCTGGTGATCGAGTTGACCACCTCCTAACCGCAGGCGCCACGCAGTGCGACACAGCCGTTGATCGACGGCCACGGCCGTGATCGGCGGCTGGGGCGCCTAGACCCTCGCGCGGCGGGGCGACGCGTGAGGTCTCAGGATCACCTCGGCTGCGGCCTTGGCGGTCGCCTCGACGGAGCGGTGGGCATGCACCCAGTCCACCCGTGCCCTCCGGGCGGGACCGTCTGGCTTGAGCCGTAGCGCCACCAGCATCGCTTCGGCCACCGCCTCCACTTCGTAGGACACCGCAACGCCAAGACCGTGCTCGCGCAGATCAGCGGCGGCCGGGCCGGGGCCGACGTAAATCACCGGGGTGCCGCAGGCCAAGGCGGCGAGCACCTTGGTCGGGTATGCGAAGTCATAGCCGATGTCGGGCTTGACGCTGACGAGCGCAGCGCAGGCAGCCCGGTGCCAGACTGCCGCTTCGGCCGGCATCGCCAACGGCAAACATGTGATGGCCCCCGCTGGCAGGGTCTCAGCAATCCGCTGCACAGTTGGCCACGAGGTGCCTTGACCAAGGAACACCACGCGGGCTTCCGGTATCTCTTCGACGACCAGCCGCATCGCCGCGGCGAAGATCTCGGCACCCTGCCACTCCGAGGCAGTCCCCGCATACAGCAGGAACGGCCCAGCCGGGATGTCGAGATCCCGCCACGCACCCTGCACACCGCGCCCGTCGCCTGGGTGGTCTGGGCTGAAAGCGTGAGTGTCGATGCCGTTGGGCACCACGGTCACCGTGCGGGCACCCAGGATGCGCACGCGGTCGGCGACACCCTCGGTCACAGCGATCACCTCGACGGCCCCAGACAGTGCGTAGCGCTCCACCCAGCGCAGCACGCTGACCACCCAGTGAGGTGCTCCCGTCGACGCACTCGCATCGGACCACACGTCGGCGGCGTAGTAGACGTACGGGATAGGTCGCCGCGATGCGGCTCGCCGCACGGCCAACACCGTCCGCACGACCGCCCCGGTGGTGGGTGGCGGCTCGACCACCACGACGTCTGGCCGGCGAACCAACGCCAGACGCAGCACCAACGGCAGGTCAAAACTCACGTACGGCAGGTAGCCGCGGAGGTAACCGTCGGCATCGCGCAGCACCGGCCACCGGCTCACTCGGCCACGCTCCGAGGTCCCGACCAGCGCCGAAGTCTCATCGTGAGGGCTACGGGAGGTCAGCACGTGAAGGCTCGCACCGGCCGACTCCAGAGCCTCATACAACGCACTCAACCGATAAGCCGCAGCGGCGCGCTCGGGCGCGAAGATCCGCGACACCAAGAGCACTGACCGAGTCACAGCACCACGGTGCGGTCTTCAGCGGCGGAGGCAAGCACCGCCTCGACAACGTCCAGCGTATGTACGCCCTCGCTCATCGACACCGTGCGCGATGGCGCATCGGGCTCCCCGCGTAGCAGGTCCCGGAAGTTCTCTTGCTCCACCAGCAGTGGCTCGCGCTTGGCGATCGCATATCTGATCGCGTCTCCCTCAGACACCCCGCGGAACGCCGCGGCTTGGTCCCAATCCGAGGCGACGTCGCCGTTGGCATAGAAGGTCAGGTCAGAGGCGATGGTGTCGGCGACCAAGGCACCTTTCTCCCCCGTCGCGACCGTGGTGCGCACCTTCATCGGGGAGAGCCAGTTGACGGTATGGGTGACGATCACTCCGCTCGCCAGCCGGCCCGACATCACGACCATGTCCTCGTGCTCACGACCAGAGCGGTGGGTGACCTGCCCGGACACCACCGCATACGGGCTCTGAGCGATCCAGGCGGCAAGGTCGATGTCGTGGGTGGCCAAATCCTTGACCACGCCGACATCGGCGATCCGCGCTGGGAACGGCCCCTGACGCGAGGTCGCGATCTGATACAACTCCCCCAGCTCACCAGCGGCAATCCGGCGGCGCATCTCCAACAGCGCCGCATTGCATCGCTCGACATATCCCACGCAACCGATCAACCCGGCAGCGCTGAAGGCATCGGCCACTCGCCGACCGGACGCGGCGCTCGCGGCAATGGGCTTCTCGATCATCGTGTGCACGCCAGCCTCGGCGAGAGCCACCGAGACCTCTTCGTGCAAGTGCGTGGGAACCGCCACCATTGCAGCATCGATGCCCGCCCAGATCAGCGACTCAACGTCGGCTAGTACGGGCAACTGACCAGCCACCACGTGGCGATCGCCGTAGGGATCGGCCAGCGCAACCAAGTCCAAGCCGTCGACCTGCCGGATCACCCTGGCGTGGTGTCGACCCATCGACCCGAGTCCGATCAGACCCATTCGAATCGGCCCGCGCTTGATCATGCGGCCGGTCATGCCGTGCCCCCGAGCCCCGCTGCCAGGACCGTGTTGACTGCGACGACAATGCGCTCCCGGTCGGCTTCGGTCACGGCAGGATGCACCGGCAACGACAGCACCTCGGCCGCAGCCCGAGCCGTGTTCGGCAAGTCATGCGGCGGCGCGAGATGCGCCAGGGAGCTCAACAGGTGGCTGGGGATCGGGTAGTAGACGCCGGTGCCGACCTGATGCTCGTGTGCCAAAGCCTCGCGGACTCGGTCACGTTCTACGGCGGAGGCTCCGTCGAGCCGGATCGTGTACTGGTGGTAGACGTGCGTGCTGCCCCCACGGACGATGGGTGTGATGACCCCGTTCAGGTGCTCATCGAAAAAGGCTGCATTGGCCTGGCGTTGCCGGGTCCAGTGGCGCAGTTTGCTCAGTTGCACTCGCCCGATGGCGGCGTGGAGGTCGCTCATCCGCGCATTGAAGCCGATGACTTCGTTGGCGTACTGCTGCGCCATGCCCTGATTGCGCAGCAACCGCACCCGATGCGCGGTGGCCTCATCGACACAGGACACCATGCCGCCCTCGCCAGCGGTCATATTTTTGGTCGGGTAGAGGCTGAACATGCCACAAGCACCGAACGAGCCAACGGCGCGGCCGCGGTATGTCGCTCCGTGGGCTTGCGCGGCGTCCTCGACGATCACGGCACCCGCCTGCTCAGCCAGAGTCATCAGCGCCTCGAGCTCGGCAGGCTGGCCGTAGAGATGCACCGGCATGATCGCCGCAGTGCGCTCGGTGATGGTGCCTGCGACTGACGTAGGGTCGAGCGTGAAGGTGTCGAGGTCGATGTCGGCAAACACCGGTGTTGCTCCGGCGAGCGCGACGGCGTTGGCCGTTGCCGCAAAGGTGAACGAGGGAACGATCACTTCATCGCCCTGGCCGATACCAGCAGCGAGCAGTCCCAAGTGCAAGCCCGCGGTGCCTGAGTTCACCGCCACGCAGACGCGCCCGGCAACCAGCTCATCGCCGAATTCGCGCTCGAACGCGGCGACTTCTGGCCCTTGAGCGAGCATTCCCGAGCGCAGCACAGCGTCAACTGCCGCACGCTCGTCATCGCCGATCAACGGTTGGGCAGCCGGAATCATCGCCTGCTCAGACACCCTCGACCTCAACGTCAGCATGAGTATCAACGCGCTTCAGGGAGGCTCCATCGCTGAGGTATGCCGTTCCAGTCGCCGGGCATATCCACCGCCCGCTCAGCGAACCGGGTCCTACGTCCTCCGCCTCGGCGGCATCGTTACGTGGAGATTCGTGCTCACGCTGAAGCGGCTCTCCGACTTCGCCGACCCACCCGACCTGTCGTGCCGGGACGCCCACGACCAGTGCATGGGCCGGTACATCGCGTGTCACGACGGCGCCCGCACCCACCGTTGCCCACGCCCCGATCAGCACCGGCGCTACACAGACCGCGCGGGCACCGATCGATGCTCCACGCTCAATGATGACTCCGACCGGCTTCCACTCCTCCGACCCCTTCAGCGCCCCCTCGGGGGTGATCGCCCGCGGGTGCTCGTCGTTGGTCAGCACCGCCGCCGGGCCAATGAACACCCCGTCACTTAAGTCGGCCGGCTCATAGACCAACGCATAGTTCTGGACCTTGCACCGTGCACCAAGGTGAACACCCGCCCCGATGTAGGCGCCTCGCCCGATCACGCAATCAGCGCCCAACGCGGCAGCTTCGCGCACCTGCGCCAGATGCCAGACGACACACCCTTCGCCCAGGTGTGCGGATGCGTCGACATCGGCCGAACTCGCCACACGCGCTGCGGGCACGGCGCCCTCCCGTCGTGGCTCGCGGTCGTGAGGTGGGTCAGAATGCACGCATGACTGTATCCCGCGGAGCACCCGATGGGGGTGCCGGATCCTCCGGTGCCGGGGATGCAGCGCTCGTGATCCCGGTGTACAACGAAGCCGCTGTGGTGGGTCACGTCGTCAGGGGGGCCAGGGCGGAGTTCACGGTCGTGGTCTGTGTCGACGATGGCTCCAGTGACGACTCTGCGCAGCGTGCGCGCCAGGCTGGGGCCGTCGTGCTGCGACACCCGGTCAACCTCGGCCAAGGAGCAGCCCTGCAAACCGGGATCAGCCACCTTGTGGCGGACGCCCCCAGGGGCATTCACGGCGACACGTTGCACTACGACCACATCAACTACGTTGTCACCTTCGACGCAGACGGCCAGCATCGAGCCGCTGACGCACGTGACATGGTGCAACATGCCAAAGACCACGGCCTCGCGATTGTCTTCGGTTCGCGTTTCCTCGACGATCGCACGCGACCGGGCGCGCTTCGCCGGATGGTGTTGAAGACGGCCGTGTGGATCACCAACCAACAGACCGGCATGCGGCTCACCGACGCGCACAACGGTCTGCGGGTGATCCGTCGCGACGCGGCACGCCGGTTGGACCTGCGACAGAATCGGATGGCCCACGCCACCGAGATCGTGCTGCAGTTGGGCCGCACTCGGCTTCCCTGGGGAGAGTACGGGGTACACGTGCTGTACACGGACTACTCCCGGGCCAAGGGGCAGTCGCTGGTCAACTCAGTGAATGTGCTGATCGATTCGATCCTGAAATGAGGCGGTGTTGCCCATGCTCGACCAGCCGCTGATCAAGGTCATCCTGTTGATCGCCATCGTGGTCATCACAATCATGTTGACCCGGTCCACAGCGGGCGCACGCCACCAGGCGGTACGACGGCTGATGTTGATCGCTTTCGTCGTCTTGGCGCTCGTTGCGGTTCTGTTCCCGCCATTCCTGACTCAGGTTGCCCGGTTCGTCGGTGTGGGGCGAGGCGCCGATCTGCTGCTGTACGGCTTGACCGTCACCTTCTTGGGATATGTCGCGGCGAGCTATCGGCGACTGCGGGAGATGGAGCACCACGTGACGGTCCTAGCGCGCGAGCTCGCCTTGCGTGACCCCACTGAGCCAGGAGAGCCCGACCCTCCCGGCGAGAAGGAGTGAGCATCTGGCGACTCCTGCTCAGCGGCGGCTCAGCGCATGAGTGTGCTCACGAACACGGTTGTATATGGCTTCTTCGCCGCAGACCAACAGCCCTCGGGGCCGTGTCGTCGGGTCGTATGCATCACCAGCGAAGGTCGCGACATACCCTCCCGCCTCGGTGACCATCAGCGTCCCCGGAGCGTGGTCCCATGGCAGTGTGCCGCCGTACACGATCAGGTCTGCCGCGCCCTCGATCAGTTGGGGGTAGTCGATGCCACAACACACCCACGTCAACTCCAGCGGACCGACAGGGCCGAGCTCGATGCCGAGCCAGGTGCGGATCGACGTCACTGCGCGCGGGGGTGTCTCGGGCGTGAGTGCCGTCCGAGTCAGCTGGTGATCTCCTCGCCATACCCCGGCACCTCGTTCGGCCACATAGCTGCGCTCTTGACGCGGTTGCCATATCCAGGACCGCACACAGATGCCTTCGCGCAACTCGGCGACCATCACCGCATGATCGGCTGACCCGCGGACAAAGTTCTTGGTGCCATCCACCGGATCGATCGTGAACGCGTGCTCCGCGCGGGCGTAGGCGTCGAAATGTCCAGGGTTGGCCGATGCCGCCTCCTCACCGAGGATGACCGCACCTGGGTATGCGGCGCTCAGCGCCCGGGTCAGCGCCGACTCCGCCTCCCGGTCCGCGACGGTGACCAGATCCCCCGGGCCCTTCTCGGCGATCTCCCCCGGCGCCAGCGATCTGAACCTCGGCGTGACGTACTCGGCGGCAACCTCTTGGAGCAACGTCAGCACAGCATCGGTGTCCACGACTCCAGCCTTGCACCTTGACCCGTACTCGTCGCACCGGACACCCCCTGCACACAGGGAGTCCGGGACCGGCGGTATCAGACGGACTGCCTCGGGCTCTGTAGTGGTATCCCTTCGCCCTCGCCTCAGGAGATCAGATGTCACCGTCGCCCCGCCCCCATCAGACCGGCCTCGCCAGCCTCGTTGCCGTCGCCCTCCTCGCCGGATGTGGCAGCGAGGATCCCGACGTCGCAGCTGCTCCCACCACATCCGAAGCCACCGAGCCGCCAGCGACAGCGGACACCACAGACGCAGCAGCCGTCACCACTGCACCGGACACGGCCCTGCAAGCCGAGGAGGTCGTGCTGGACACCTCCGTGTGGTGGGGTCAGCACACCTTCGATGTCGGCACCGCCCGCGTCGAGCCTGAAGACGGCGGTGGCTATCTCAGAGTCGACGTTTTGGCGCAAAGTCTCAGCGACAGCAACTCTGACCCTCGAGGATCGGACGTGTGGCTCGCCGTCAATGACCTCGCAGCGGGATACTCCGCCGATAACCTCACCGCCACTCCCCCGCTCGCAAAGGTCACTGGCGACTTGGAGTTTTGGGTCGAAGAGGACTTTGAGATCGACGATGCGGTGCTGTACTTCGGCGAACTGACCGAGAACCACTCGATCGTCCCCCTCAACGGTGACGAGGCGACCACTCATCGACCGGTCGAGGTCGACCCGCCGGAAGGTGGATCAGGAGAGCTGTGGACGATTGAGCCTCAGGGCGTCACCTTGCACCCGCAGGACGTGTGGTCCGGGTATGCGGTTGAGGCTGGTCAGGCCTTCCTTGTGATCGACATGATCTTCTCGTTGGACGACAGCGCCAGTCGTGCGCTGCATGTCGGCACCGCTGACTTTTCGCTCACGCTTCCCGACGGAACGGCTGCACCGGCACCCGGCGGCGGATACCCCGGTCTGAATGAGGCTGTCTCTCCCGGCGCGGTCACTCCGGAGCGCTCGTTGGCTTTCACAGTGCCCTTGGATGCCGCCGGTGACTATGTGTTGACCTACAACGGTGATGAAGAACCCATCCAAATGGAGTTCAGCATCGAATGACCTCTAGCACGACCGGCGCCACGTCAGCCCCATACTGACGTGGCGCCGCTGTGTCCGGCCAGCACGTCGACAGTGATCCCGGCCAGGGCGACCCCGACCGCAAGGACCGCGACGACAACGCGCGCCGGAAGACTCCCCAGCCATGGCATCCGCGACGTGATCGGCTTCAGCCAGGTCAACCAGTACACAACAGTTGTGATGCCCAGGACGATCGAGGCGATCCCAGCCCAGGCCCCCCAATGCGCATGGTCGCCCAGCACGCCCACCATCTCGCGGTTGCCGAGGAACACCTCACCCTGCAGCCTGGTGATCCAGGTGGTGATTGCCGTGAGAACCCCCAGGGCTGGCAAGCCCCAGGACAACCACCGCCGGAACCTCGGCACAGCCACCGCCAGGATGAGTGCCCCACCGTTTGCAGCGAGCAACACGACGGCGGCATGGACCATCAACGGGTGCAGTGGCAAACCATCCAACATGAGGGTGCTCCTAGGTAGCGACGTCTTTCGACCATACCCGCGGACCGTGGGCACGATAAAGGTCATGCCGCTCGGCACGGAAAATCCGTTGCGCCGCTCACGACGAGTGCGGACTCTGGAGGGGATGAACCTCAACCACCAGTCACTGGCTGGAATCGACCCGCGCTTCGTCTTCGACTACCGGGCACTTGATGCTGACGGCGTGGACGAGATGTTTGCCGATGACGTGGACGCCGCTGGCGAACCCCGGGGGACGGGTGACACCGCGGCGCGGCCCGAGCAACGCACCACGACGTACTGGGATGTCACCAAGGGCGATCGCGGCCCACAACCCCTACCCGACTGGGTCGTCACGGATGCCGGTGCCATCGACACCGAGTGCGGCGTCCTGAAGACCGGCAAGGAGGCCGACGTATTCCTCATTCAACGCAACGCAACGAACGGCTCGGGCCAGGAGTCCGTCATGGCCGCGAAGCGCTACCGATCCACCGAGCATCGGAGCTTTCACCGGGCCGCCGCATACACCGACGGGCGGCGGATGAAGAAGAGTCGCGACACCCGGGCACTGCAGCGTGGCTCACGCTACGGTCGCGCGTTGGCCGCTGAGCAGTGGGCGGCTGCGGAGTTCGAGGCACTGAAGAACGCTTGGTCGGCCGGCCTCCCGGTGCCCTATCCGGTGCAGCGCAACGGCACCGAGATCTTGATGGAGTTCATCGGCGACCCCGATCTGTCCGCTGCGCCACGCCTGGCTCACGTGAAGCCGTCGGTGGAGGTAGCGCAGGAGTATTACCGACAGGTCGTCTTGTTCATAACGGTGCTCGCCAGTCACGGTCTTGCTCACGGTGACCTCTCGCCGTACAACGTGTTGGCGGACGGCTCGGACATCGTCGTGATCGATATGCCCCAGGTGGTCGATCTCGTCGGCAACCCTCGGGGCAAGGAATTCCTGGCGCGAGATTGCCGGACCATGTGCGCTTGGTTCACCTCACGCGGGCTGCAACGTTCTGCCGATGATGTGTTCGAGGTCGCCTGGTCGCAGGTAGGCGGCTAGCACGGTCACGGCACGCTCGGGCCCCACATTCAGATATCTAGCCCTCAGACGACCTAGGGGCGGTAGGGCGGCGCAACTCCCCAGCCCCACTTCGGCACCGGAGCGTGCGGTGCGACCTTCGCGTTCGGCTGTGAGTTGTGCATCGCCAATCGGGTGCCCCATTCCAGATAACTCATAAGCGCTGCCCGGAACTCAGGGTCCGCCGGCAACTGTGCGTCGTCTGCCGCACGACTCATGAGTGCAACGAAAGTGATGCGTTGCTCGGCAGTGATTCCCAGGCCTCGGTGATGCGCAACCATGCGCTCATAGCCGCCTATGTCATCGGTATAGCTGGTCGGTCCGCCGAAGACCTCGGCCCACCACAGCGTCACGTGCTCGCGATGATCAGGGCTGACTCCTCCCGGAAAGAGTGGACTGATCAGCGAATCGCTCTCGACGCGGTCATAGAACGCGTTGATCATCGCGCGGATCGCCTCGGTGCCGCCGGCCCATTCGTAGAGGGATGGCGTCTTTGCAGTCGACTCCTCACTCATCCACGCAAGTCTAGACCGCCCTGTGAGTCCGTCGCAGCCTCGCCGAGGCTCGTGATCTGGGCGATCAATTGCTCTGGCTCGTGCTCAGTGGCTACGAGGACAACACAGTCCGCCCCTGCTCGACCACGGGTGTCGATACCAGCCCGGATCGAAGCTGAGTCTCCTCGGATCACCAGTCGATCGAGAAAGTGCTGCGACAACGTAGTCTCATCTGCTTGTACGGCGTTCGCGTGATCTAGCGCGTCCTCGTCCAGTGGGGCAAGGTGAGCCCCAACACTGCCGGATCGAATCGCTTCGGTGACTGTCTGGCGAAGTGCCTCGTCCGCGCCCGCGCCCCGCCCAGGTGTATGCGGTGAGTCGTGCCCGCGCCGGGGAGTCGACGAGAGATGTGTTGACATCGAGATTCTTCCGAGCCGCCGCGATGTACTCCACGGGGGTTGGCTCGGCCAAGATCAGACCGTCGGCGACTCGCCCGGCCAATGCGATGGATTTGGGCCCGCGCACGCCGAGGCTGATCAGCGGCGGCTCCGCGGGCGGAAATTCCAACTGGACCTCGTCCAAACTGACGTAGTCATTGTGCATGCTCACGCGGTGTCCGGACAGGAGGTGACGCACCGCAGTCGTGGTGTGCTCCAGTGATGCCAACCACGACGTAGGCCGCGCACCGACTTGCTCCATCCAGTCGTTGACGCCGTGGCCGATCCCCAGATGGACGCGTCCTGGAAAGGCCCCCGCGAGGGTGGCAGCCTCCATTGCCGTGAAAGCCGGATTGCGGACCACGGCAGGCAAGATGCCGATGCCGACGGTGATCCGCTCGGTTGCGCTCAGGGCAATCGCAGCAGTGGTGAGACCACCGGTGTAGAAACAGTCCTCAACGACCCAGACCTCGTCGAAACCTGCCTGTTCGCTGGTGCGTGCGACCGCGGCGATGTGGCTCGGCGGCACGTGTCGAGGCAGCATCACCCCGACAGAGGTCATGTGCCGCTGACCTGACTGCCCAAGCGCGAGATGAGTGAGGTCGCGATGCTGTCCGGGGTCAGGCCGACACGTTCCAGTACTTGAGGTCGTGAGCCATGATCGAGGAATTCCTGCCGGATGCCGAAGCACCACAGCGGGCAGGGCGTGCTGCGATCGGTACTGATCGCGTGGCTCATCGCAGCGCCGATGCCGCTGCCGACCACATTGTCCTCGATGACTGCGATGCTGCCGGCACGCTCAGACTGGGCGATGATCTCGGGGTTGACCGGCAGCACCCAGCGGGGGTCGATGACTCGGGTGCTGATGCCATCGGCGCGCAGTTTGTCGGCAACCTCCAGCGCTGTGCTAGCCATCGCGCCGACGGCGATGATGAGGGTGTCGCAGGGATCCTCGGGTTCACCTTCTTCAGACAGGACGTCCACCCCGCCGGTGGTGCGCATCGCGGGAATGACCGCAGGCGAGCTGCCCTTGGGGAAGCGCAGCACCGTCGGCCCGTCGTCGATGTCAAGGGCCTCGCGCAACGCCGTCGCGACCTGTACCCCGTCACGTGGGGCCGCCAGTCGCAGACCGGGGACGATCGCGGCCACTGACATGTCCCACATACCGTTATGGCTTGCGCCATCCGTACCGGTGACGCCGGCCCTGTCCAGCACAAACGTCACTCCTTGGTGGTGCAGCGCACAATCCAACAGCAGTTGGTCGAAAGCTCTGTTGAGGAACGTCGCATAAATGGCCACCACGGGGTGCAATCCGGCGAACGAGAGCCCGCTGGCCATCGTCACCGCATGCTGCTCAGCGATGCCCACGTCGAAAACTCGATCGGGATACTGCTTCGCGAAATCGGCCAGTCCGACCGGGATCAACATCGACGCTGTGATCGCCACGATGTCGGTGCGCTCGGCACCGAGGGCGACCATTTCGTCGCTGAACTCATCTGTCCAGCCGCGGCCGGAGACCTCCAGCGGCAATCCGGTCTCCGGGTTGATCACGCCGACAGCGTGAAATCGGTCGGCTTCGTGCACGGTCGCGGGTTGGTAGCCGTGCCCCTTTTCGGTCAGGGCATGCACCAGGACCACTCCACCGAAGTCACGGGCGCGCCGCAGGGCGGTCTCCATTGCCTCCAGGTCGTGACCGTTCACCGGGCCGAGGTATTTCAGGCCGAGATCCTCGAACATTCCTTGCGGGCTGACGATGTCCTTGAGGCCCTTTTTGACTCCGTGCAGAGCGTCATACATGTGCTGGCCAACCACCGGAGTGGCTCTGATGTTGCGCTTGCCCCAGCCGAGGACGTTCTCATAACCGCGGGTGGCGCGCAGGGAGGCCAGGTAGTCGGCCATTCCGCCGAGGGTCGGCGCATAGGAGCGCTCGTTGTCGTTGATCACAATCACCAACGGCAGGTCGGGGTTGCCCGCGATGTTATTGAGGGCCTCCCAGGCCATCCCGCCGGTGAGCGCTCCATCCCCGATCACAGCCACCGTGTGACGGTCGCGCTCGCCGCGCAGTTGGCGTCCGGCAGCGATACCGATCGCCCAGGACAGCGAGGTGGATGCGTGCGAGTTCTCGACCACATCGTGCTCGGACTCGGCGCGGCTCGGGTAGCCGGACAAGCCTCCCTCTTTACGCAACCCAGAGAAGTCGTGACGGCCGGTCAGCAGTTTGTGGACGTAGGACTGATGGCCGGTGTCGAACACAACGGTGTCGCGGGGTGAGTCGAAGACGCGGTGGATCGCCATGGTGAGCTCTACGACGCCCAAGTTGGGGCCGAGGTGCCCCCCGGTGCGCGAGACTTTGGCCACCAAATAGGCCCTGATCTCTGCTGCCAGAGTGGCAAGGTCAGATCGGCGCAGCGCCTTGAGGTCGGCGGGACTGTTGATCGCGTCGAGCAAACCCACGAAGAGCGCACCCTTTCCACGTTGAGGGACGGACCCAAATTCTACGTGCTGGCTACACGTCAGCCTGACAGGTCACACTGAGCGGCTGCTGATCGGGGCACGCACCGACAGCGACTCGTGCAGCATCTGCGCGCTGCGCAGCGCAGCCCGCAGCCGCAAACCCTCAGCTGTCAGTGCCTCCAAGACGTCGCCGATACTCCCTGGCGGCAAGACTGGGCCAAGTTCAGGACGGACGTCGCGCCAGGCGCCGCGCATGGCCGCCAGCTCAGCCTGCAGATGCCGCACCGTCACCCAGGCGAGGGCGACGGGATGACGACGCCACGCCGCATACCCCCGGTAGTCGGCGGGGCACTGATCCAGCAGCCAGGCCACCGCTGCCTGCTCCCACCCGGACACCCCGGCCGGTGGCACGCGGTCAGGCCATCCCGGCGGTCCACTGCTCATACGAACAAGTGTACGACTCCAGACCGCTTGGTTGGTCGCCGAGAGTGCCTCTTTGGTTACCGGCGCGAAAGTAGCCGAGGCACAGGTTGTTTCCCTGCCTCGGCTACGTTCCCGCTACTCGGCGGTCTCCTAATGGCTCAACCGATCACACCAGGGAACGCAAGACGTACTGCAAGATCCCATCGTTGCGGAAGTATGCCGCCTCGCCCGGAGTGTCGATCCGCACCACTGCGTCGAACTCGACATCCTCACCCGAGCCAGTAGCCGTCACGGACACGGTGTCCGGCACGGCGCCTCCTTCGTTCATGGCGGTAATGCCCGAGATCGAGAACGTCTCAGTCCCATCCAGCCCCAACGACTCGGCATTCTCCCCATCCGGGAACTGCAGCGGCAAGACGCCCATACCGATCAGGTTGGACCGGTGGATCCGCTCGTAGGACGCGGCGATGACCGCCTTGACGCCCAGCAACCTGGTGCCCTTGGCCGCCCAGTCACGCGAGGACCCAGAGCCATACTCCTTGCCAGCCAGCACGACCAACGGCACCCCAGCCTCGGCATACGCCTGGGCCGCGTCGTAGATCGCCACCGGTTCGTCGGAATCCTCGAGCAGGTTGCGGGTGTAGCCGCCCTGCACGTCGTCGAGCAACAGGTTGCGCAACCGGATGTTGGCGAAGGTGCCGCGGATCATGACCTCGTGGTTGCCGCGCCGCGAGCCGTAGGAGTTGAAGTCCTTGCGCTCGATGCCGTGCTCCTTGAGGTACTCCCCGGCCGGGCTGTCGGCCTTGATCGCACCAGCGGGGCTGATGTGGTCGGTGGTGACCGAGTCGCCCAGCAACGCCAGCACCCTGGCCCCGTCGATATCGTGCAGCGCGTCTGGCTCAGCGCCCATCCCGTCGAAATACGGGGGCTTGCGCACATACGTCGAGTCGCTTTCCCAGTCGAAGGTGTCGCCCTCGGGGGTAGGCAGCGAGGTCCACCGCTCATCTCCAGCGAAGACGTCTTCGTAGTCCTCGGTGAACATCTCGCGGGAGATCGACGACGCGATGGTCTCCTCGACCAACGAGGCGTCAGGCCAGATGTCGTTCAAGTAGACGTCGTCACCGTCCTCACTGGTGCCCAATGGGGTGCTGTCGAAGTCGAAGTCCATCGAACCGGCCAGGGCATAGGCGATGACCAACGGCGGCGAGGCCAGGTAGTTCATCTGCACGTCGGGCTGGATCCGGCCCTCGAAGTTCCGGTTACCCGACAAAACGGCGGTGACCGCCAAGTCGTTGTCGTTGATGGCTTGCGAAATCTCCGGGGCCAGCGGCCCGGAGTTGCCGATGCAGGTGGTGCATCCGTAGCCGACCAAGTGGAAGCCGAGCTTCTCCAGATAGGGCCACATACCAGCTTTGTCGAAGTATCCGGTGACCACCTTCGATCCCGGCGCCATCGAGGTCTTCACCCACGGCGGCACGCTCAACCCGCGCTCCACTGCATTCTTGGCCAGCAAGGCTGCAGCCATCATCACCGACGGGTTCGACGTGTTGGTGCAACTGGTCACCGCTGCCACCGCGACGATGCCGTGGTCGATCTCAAAACTCTGTCCGTCGACGGTCACCGTGACCGGGCTGCTCGCTCGATCCCCGGTGCCACCGGCCGGCACCGCAGAGAGCTTGGGCTTGGAGGCCTCACTCGCCTCATCGGAGGCGTCAGTCGACGGAGCATCCGATGCCGGGAACGTCGAGTCGACTTCGTCGTCCAACTCGGAGGCGTCGGCCCCCTGGGTCTTGGCCGGGTCATCCGCGCCGTCTGCGGCGTCGTGATCGACGTAGTTGTGTAGGTCGGAGCGGAACTGCTCCTTGGCGCGGGTGACCTCAATGCGGTCCTGCGGACGCTTCGGCCCGGCGATCGAAGGCACCACCGTCGATAGATCCAACTCGAGATACTCGCTGTAGCGAGCCTCACCGGAGTCCCCCGCGTCCAACCACATGCCCTGCTCTTTGGCGTAGGCCTCTACGAGCTCGATCTGCTCGCTGGAGCGTCCAGTGAGCTCCAGATAGTCCAGGGTGACCTGGTCGATCGGGAAGATCGCGCACGTCGAGCCGAACTCAGGGCTCATGTTGCCGATGGTGGCGCGGTTGGCCAGCGGCACCGCCGCAACGCCAGCGCCGTAGAACTCGACGAACTTGCCGACCGCCCCGTGCTCACGCAGCATCTCGGTGATCGTCAGCACGACATCGGTCGCGGTTGCCCCAGCGGGGATCTCGCCAGTCAGCTTGAAGCCGACGACCCGTGGGATGAGCATCGACACCGGCTGGCCGAGCATGGCTGCCTCGGCCTCGATACCGCCGACGCCCCAGCCGAGCACACCCAGGCCGTTGACCATCGTGGTGTGACTGTCGGTGCCGACACAACTGTCCGGGTAGGCCAGCGTGACCCCGTCATCCGTGGCGTGTGGGCGGGTCATCACCGACCGCGCAAGATGCTCGATGTTGACCTGATGCACGATGCCGGTGCCGGGCGGCACCACCTTGAAGTCCTCGAACGCCTTCTGTCCCCACCTCAGGAACTGGTAGCGCTCCCCGTTGCGCTCATACTCGATCTCGACATTGCGCTCGAAGGCATCCTCGCGCCCGAAGACGTCCACGATCACCGAGTGATCGATCACCAACTCAGCCGGTGCCAAGGGGTTGATCTTGGTCGGGTCGCCGCCGAGATCTGCCATCGCCTCACGCATGGTGGCGAGGTCGACGATGCAGGGCACACCCGTGAAGTCCTGCATGATCACACGAGCCGGGGTGAACTGGATCTCGGTGTCCGGGTCCGCCTTCTCATCCCACTGCGCGAGCGCCGTGATGTGCTCAGCGGTGATGTTCTCTCCGTCCTCGGTGCGGACGAGGTTTTCAAGCAGAACTTTCAGGCTGTACGGCAGTGTTGCCGCGCCGTCGATATCCGCAATGCGGTAGATCTCGTACTGCGCATCGCCAACATCCAGCGTGCCGCGCGCGTCAAAACTGTTGCTATTGGTCCTGCTGTTGTTGCCATCGCTGTTGGTCTCGTGAGTGCTCACGCCAACTCCCATCTTCGATTCGGTTCATTACCGCAGGGTGCCCACTACAGGACATCCTGGTCTCTAGTGTCTCGCACAGCGGTGAAGCGGGCTAGACACTCCACATGGTGGGTCATCGGGAAAGCGTCGAAGACCCGTAAGTCACGAAGCTCCCACCCGAGCTCTCGCAGGTATGCGGTGTCCCGGGCGAGCGCCGCCGGGTCGCAGGCCACATAGGCCAGAGCCCGAGGACCAAGAAGGGCAACATCGCGGACCACCGCTTTGCCCGCACCGACCCGCGGCGGGTCCAACACGACGACGTCGACATGTCTGTGCTTGGCTGCCATCGAGCGCACCATCTCATCGACCTGGCCCTTCTTTATTCGCGCCTGCGGCCACGGCGCCAGATTCAACCGTCCGTGACGCACCGCTTCGGCGTCGCCCTCGATGGCGATCACCTGGCCTCGCTCGCCGACTGCCGCAGCAAGGCCGGCGGCAAAAAGCCCCACCCCGGCATACAGATCCAGCACCCGCTCCCCCGCCTGAGGCGCCAGGAACTCCAGCACGGTCTCGGCGAACGTCGCAGCGGCCGCCGGATGCACTTGCCAAAAGCCACGGGCACTGACACCGAATGAGACCGGCCCACCCGGAAGCGACACGTCCTGGACCACGGTCGGCACTGCCTCGGCGGGCCCTCGGCGTCCGATCGGCACCGTGACGGTCTCATCCGAGGCAGCGACGACGTCGACCGCGCTTAGCCCGGGGTATCGCTGGCCGAGGACGCCTGCGGCACCGATCTCCGGCGCCGCAATCAGACAGTCCTTCACCGGCACAATGTCGTGGGATCGGTGTCGGCGAAGGCCAGGCGCGCCGTCTGCGTCCACCGCAAACTCCACCCGAGTGCGCCACCGATGACCGCCATCGGAGGTCGGCAAGGGAAGGCATTCGACCTCCATACCTAACACGTCAGCCACATCGATCCCCGCCAATCGAGCGAACTGTTCAGCAACGATGCTGGCCTTGAAGTCGCGCTGCGTGGCGGGGTCAACATGCTGGAAGTCGCAACCCCCGCAGCGCCCGGGACCCGCATACGGACACGGCGGTGCCACCCGGCCAGGCGCCGCCTCGAGCACAGCGACGGCGTCCGCCTGAACGAAGCGCCCGCCCTTGGTGATCGAGGTGATCTGTGCCCTCACCACTTCCCCAGGCAACGTATGCCGGACGAACAACACCCGTCCCTCGTGTCTGGCCACACAGTGACCGCCGTGAGCTATCGAGCCCACGGTCACCTCGAGAGTATCCCCGACCTGCCACTGAGCGGCGCGTGCACGGTCTTCAGCCACGTCGACCAAAACGTCTTGCTGACCCAGCATCAGTGGGTCGCAGGATGGCATCGCCCGCTGCCGGGTCGGTCACCTCGCCCGCCGCAGCGTGCGGCCGCACTCCCTTGCCTTGCCAGGGGACGGTCACCACCATCACACCGGGGCACCGCAGCAACTCTGTGCGCAACCGATCCTTACTGCGGTCTCGAACCCAGGGGAGGAATCGATTGCTGCCGATGTACTCAGGCATATAGACCACGACAACGTCGCGGGGGCGGTCTCGACGCAAGCGGCGAACGTAGTCCATCACCGGGCGGACCTGCTCGCGGTAAGGCGCCTCCAGGATGCGCAGCGCGATCGGCATGTCCCGCTTGTCCCATTCGGCGCGCAAGCCCGCGGTCCGCTCCGGCACGATGTCAACGGTCACGGCCTCCAGCACGTGTGGGCGCGCGGCTTGCGCATACGCGATCGCCTGCAACATCGGTCGATCGATCTGCTCGACGTGCACCAGGGCATGCACTCGGGCCGGGATGGGTGTGCGCGGAGTCTCCTGCTGGGGCAGTTCAGTCTCTTGGCGCATCTGTGCGTGGAATCTGTCGACCATGGTCATCACAATCCAAAGCGAGGCGATGAAGAGCAGGGACAGTCCCGCTCCATTGGTGAACCTGGTCAAGATCACAACGACCAGGACGGTGGCCGAGACAGTTGCCCCGACGATGTTGATGGCGCGGCTGCGCTGTTTAGCTCGCCGGGCCTTAATGCTCAACTCCAAACGCATTTGTCTGTTCCAGTGCCGGATCATGCCGATCTGGCTGAACGTGAAGGAGATGAACACCCCGACCAGATACATCTGAATCAGCTCGGTCACCGTCGCCTGGTAGACCAAGACCAACGCCGCAGCACCAGCGGCGAGCAGCAGTATGCCGTTGGAGAACGCCAACCGAACGCCTCGGCTGAGCATTTGGCTCGGCAAGAAGCCGTCGCGCGCCAACCGGGAAGCGAGCACTGGGAAGCCGTTGAATGCGGTGTTGGCCGCAACGATCAACATCACCCCGGTGCAGATCGAGACGAACAGCACTCCCAAGCTCTCTCCGCCGAAGATGGCTTTGGACAACTGACCAAGGACCGGATCTTGCACGAAGTCCTCAGCAACCGGGTTGCCCTCGAACGTCATCTGCTCTTGGGGGTCGATCGCCATCTGAATGCCGGTCTCGCGAGTGAGCACGATGACGCTGATCAAGATCGTGATCGAAATGCTGGCCATCACCGCTAATACAGTGGCGGCGTTGTTGCTCTTCGGTCGCTGGAACGCCGGGACGCCGTTGGCCACGCCCTGGACGCCGGTCAGGGCGACAGTGCCAGAGGCAAAGGCGCGGAGCAACAGCACACCTAGGCCGAGTGCGGTCAAGGCTTCGAACCCTTCGGCAGGTTTCAACTCCAGTTGCGCGCTGGCCGCACGCTGTAGTGAGCCGGTGGCCCACTGGAACATCCCCACGCCGATCAACACGGCCATTGCAGCAAGGAAGGCGTACACCGGCACGGCCAACGCCCGGCCAGACTCCCGTACGCCGCGCAGGTTGATCAGGGTCAAGGCGACAATCAACAGGGTCGCAGCGGCCGGTTCATAGCCGCGCAAGAACTCCAAGGCGCTGGCGGCGTTTTGCACCCCGGCCGAGACGGACACAGCCACCGTGAGCACGTAATCGACCATCAGTGCTGCGCCGACGCCCAGCCCCGCGGTCGAGCCGAGGTTGACCGAGGCCACTTCATAGTCGCCGCCGCCGCTGGGATAGGCATGCACGTTCTGCCGGTACGACATAACGATGATCAACATGACGAGGCAGACCGCGAGAGTGACTTCCCACGAGTTGAAAAAAACTGCCGCTCCCCCGGCCAATGCCAGGGTCAGCACGATCTCATCCGGGGCATAGGCCACTGAGGACAGCGCGTCACTGGCAAAGACCGGCATGCCCAGGCGTTTGGGCAACAGCGTCTCGTTGAGACGGTCCGTACGCAGGGGCCGACCGACGAAGACGCGGGTGATTAACCTCCGCCCCAGTGCCATGGTTCCTGAGTGTAGGTGGCCTCACGGCGCACCGGCGCGAGCGCGCTTGTGTGTGCGGGTTGCGATGTTGGGTGCGATAGCGGCCCAGGCGCGTTAGCGTCAGGGGGTGCACTTCGTGATCATGGGCTGCGGACGGGTCGGCGCTACCTTGGCCTCCAGCCTGGAAAACCGCGGTCATGAGGTCGCCATCATCGACCGGGATGAGACCTCGTTTCGCCGCTTGGCCAAGGACTTCGCCGGTCATCGGATCAAAGGCCTGGGCTTTGACCGGGACGTGATGAAGCGAGCCGGGGTGCCCGATGCCTACGCCTTCGCGGCGGTCAGCAGCGGCGACAACTCCAACATCATCGCCGCGCGAGTGGCCCGTGAGACCTTCGGGGTCAAGCGCGTGGTCGCTCGCATCTATGACCCGGGACGCGCCGAGATTTTTGAGAGGCTCGGTATCCCCACGGTTGCGACAGTGCGGTGGGCTGCCGATCAGACGTTGCATCACGTGCTGCCGCAAGGTGCTACCCCCGACTATTTCGATCCGACCGGCACCTTGGTGATGGCCCAGATCCACGTGCACGACGGGTGGATCGGGCGGCGATTGACTCAGATCGAGGATTTCGCGAACACTCGGGTCGCCTACATCACCCGGCTGGGCGATGCCCAGTTGTCGGACCCGCAGATGGTCTATCAGGAAGGGGATGAGGTGCACATCATCACAGAGCGCACGCGCCTGCCGGAGTTGGAGCAGCGCCTCGACAACCCCCCGCCCGCGGACTGAGGGCTGGCGGATATGCGGGTCGCAGTCATCGGAGCGGGATCGGTCGGTCGTTCAATCGCCCGGGAACTGATCCACAACAATCACGACGTGTTGTTGATCGATCGGGACGCCACCGTGGAGTCGACCGCACGAGTGGCAGCAGCAGAGTGGATTGTGGGCGACGCCTGCGAGCTGAGCGTATTGGCGGACGCCCAGCTGGAAGGCTACGACCACGTGGTCTGCGCAAGCGGCGATGACAAGGTGAATCTCGTCGTCTCGTTCTTGGCCAAGACGGAATTCGCAGTGAGCAGGACCGTGGCCCGGGTCAACAATCCGCGCAATGAGTGGCTTTTCACCGACGCGTGGGGCGTCGACGTGGCAGTCTCCACACCTCGACTGATGACCGCTCTGGTCGAAGAAGCCGTGGCAGTCGGTGACTTGGTCCGGCTCTTTGAGTTCCAGCAGGGCAACGTGCACATGGTCGAGTTGACTATGCCCGACTCCAGCCCGTTCGTGGGGCGCCGGGTCAGTGAGGTGCCGTTGCCAGCCGACACCATCATGATCGTCATCCTGCGCGATGGCCGAGCCGTCGTGCCCAAGAGCGATGAAATACTCGAGGTCTCAGATGAGGTGATCTTCATCTGCCCGCAGGAGGGAGAAGAAGAGCTCGCCTTCACCCTGAACCCCGATACCCACCGCCGTTCGAGCACCGAAGATGATGACGACTAGTCGCCGGGAAGGCTAGTCACTGTGATCTGAGGATGAGTGCTCCGCCTGCACCGGCGTCGCTCCGGTCCGCAGCATCACCCCCATCACCACGATCGCCACCAGGTATGCCGGCCAGCCCAGTGCGATCTTGGCCACCCCGAGCCAAACCACTTCGCCGGCCAGGTACAGCGGCAGCATGAGTGCAACGCGCAGCGCAAACAGCGCCACCAATACCCACGTCAAGCGGCTACAGACAGCTACCAGCGGGCTGTCCCGGCGCCAGCCGGTCGGGTTCTTCGCGTAGTCCGGATCTGCAGCGGCGACGAGAAACCCGATCAGCGGCCACCGGGAAAGGATCGAGACGAGGGTCATCACGCCGTAGGCACCGCTAAAAATGATCCCCGGCAAGAAGGCGTCCTCGGCCTGACCGCTGCGCAAAGCGAAGAAGGCAGCGAGCGCGATCCCGATCAGGGACGACAGCACGTAGCGCAGCGAGCCACCGATGTACAGGCGCACTGCGATCAGCAGGAACGTGAAGCCCACAGCGGCCAAGGCCGCAAACCGCACATCCTCGCGGATCACATACAGCACCACGAAAGCCACGGTCGGCAGCGCCGTCTCGATTGACCCGTACCAGCCGCCGAGCAACTCCGACAGGCGCGATCGGATCACGTGCTCGACGGTTTGCGTTGCCTCTTCCGCCGGTGTGGCGGGCTGTTCAGCCACGCGCTGGAAGCAGGTCGTAGGCCGGGTTGTAGATGCACAACCGACCGGCAGATGGGCCTCGCGCTACGCGGCCGCTGACTGTCAGGTAGGCGCCGGTCTCGACACCACGGATTGCGCGCCGTCCCAACCAGACCAATTCGATGATGCCGCTGCCGTCATACAGGTCTACCCGGACCTGGGGGTTTTGCGACTGCGGCGGCACCGCGATGCTGTGCACCGTCCCGGTGATCGTGACGTGCGACCCCGGCTCCACCGTGCAGATCGTGACGCAGCCGGGTCGGGCGCACTCTGCGGCGATCTCATCGGCTTCGACATCGGCCTCGGAGCGGATCAGCGAGTTCATCCAGGTGGCCAGGCTCATCGGGCGTCCTCAGTGTCGGACTCAGTGACCACGACCTCGCCCGAGTCGTTGCCCGATCCGCCACCTTCGGGTGCCGTCGGCTTCTTGGCTGGCGCGGTCAACGCAAGCACCTCTCGTGGCGGTCTGGGCTCGTCGCCGCGATGCACCACGATCGCACGCACAAAGACAAGCCAAGGCTTTAACTGCTCGACATTGCTGGCAGCGGGGCCGTGCACGACAGCGCGAATAAACCATCGAGGTCCGTCGATGCCGAAGAATCTGACCGGTTGATACAAGGCGCTGCCGTCCGCGTGGCGTCCCGGGAGTCGGGTGATCAGCTCGGTGCCCAGAGGCCCGTCGTGCTCGGTCACTGCCCCGCCGCCGTCTTTGATGCCCTTGACCAGGTCAGCGCGGATATCTGCCCAGATCCCAGCCGATCGTGGAGCCGCGAAGGCCTGGACCTGCACCTTGTCCTCGTTCATGGCGCAGGTCAGCCCGACGATGCGCCGGGTGTCCTTCTCCATGTCGAAGCGCAGTTGCATGCCTTTGACCAACGGGACGCGAAGGGCGCCCAGGTCGAGCATTCCGGTGGCCGGGTCGACCTCATTGGAGTCATACGGGCCGTCGGCGCGACGATCGTAGTCCCGGTCAATCCCAGGCTCGCCCTCCAGCACGGGCGGGGTGGGGCCTTCGTCCTGGTCTTCAGCAGTTCGTCTGCTGCGCTTGTTGAAAAGTGCCACGGGTGTTGCTCAGTCCTCGCTATGGGTGTGATCGTCACGGGTGAAGCCGCCGGTGGAGCCGTGGCCACCTGCGCCACGCGCGCTCGCCGGGAGCCGCTGCACCTCGGTGAAGGTAATCCCCAGCACGGGTTGGATCACCAGTTGGGCGATGCGGTCACCACACCTCACGGTGAAAGCGTCGTCGGGGTCGGTGTTGAGCAAGGTCACTTTGATCTCGCCGCGATAGCCAGCATCAACGGTGCCAGGAGCATTCAAAACGGTCACGCCGTGCTGAGCCGCTAGACCGGATCGAGGCAGCACGTATGCCGCATATCCAGCAGGCAGGGCCATCGCCAAACCGGTGCCGACTGTTGTCCGTCCGCCTGGCTCCAGGACGTGCTCGGTGGCTGCGTGCAAGTCCAGACCGGCGTCGCCGGGATGAGCTCGCGAGGGCACCTCGATATCACCGGTCAGCACCTGGAGCAGCACCGGCACAGCGCCCTTGTCCATATCCGTCTCAGCGCTCAGGCTGCACACTCGCTGCAGACGAACAGCCCGCCGGATTCTGATGCCAACTGGCTGCGGTGGTGCACCAGGAAGCACTTTGAACAGGTGAACTCATCAGACTGCCGAGGTAGCACCCGGACAGATAGTTCTTCCCCCGACAAGTCGGCACCGGGCAGTTCGAAACCTTCTGCGTGCTCGGTTTCGTCGACGTCGACGGCGCTCGATGACTTGTCCGAGCGACGCGCCTTGAGCTCCTCCAGCGAGTCCTCGTTGATGTCGTCCTCGGACTTGCGAGGTGCGTCGTAGTCAGTTGCCATGACAGCCTCAGGTCCTCCCTGTGATGCGTGGAGCGCCCGGCCGGTTGGCCGATAACGCTACGTGTGCGATGTGAACGTCAGGCGAGTCGATTTTGTGCCCACCTTTGGATCGCGATCTTGAGTCTCTTTTCCCCGTGCGCGGGGATTGTGCCCCATTGGAGGCCGGTTTGGCGAGTCGGGCAGTCTCAGGGGGCGATCTAGTGCTCACACTCACGGTGTGCCGCAGAGACCGCGCCGTGCAACGCGGCATACAACTGCTCCGGTGCGGCTAGCACCATTGCCTCCCCTGGGGGCCCGTCCAACCCTGCGATGACCACCCCGGCCTCGGCCGCGATCAACGCACCGGCTGCCATGTCCCATGGCTTCAGACCCGACTCGTAATAGCCGTTCAACCGCCCCGCCCCGACGGCACAGAGGTCCAGTGATGCTGCTCCCATCCGGCGTAGGTCGCGCACCTGCGGCAGTAGTTCGGTGGCGATCAGGCCTTGGTGCCGCCGAAGCGCCGTGTCGTAGCTGAACCCGGTGCCGATCAAGGCACCGGCCATCGATCCGGGGTCGGTGGCTCGCAGGTCCCTGGGGCGCGGATAGCTGCTACCCCCAGCTGCGCTGACCCGCGACCCTCCCCCGGCGTGAGCGTCGAAGATCTCGTCCACCCCGGGGTTGAAGACGGCGCCTGCTACCGGCGCCCAGGCCCCGGGCACTGTGGGGTCACCGATCACCACAGCCACCGACACTGCATATGCGGGGATATCGTAGAGATAGTTCACGGTGCCATCGATGGGATCCAACACCCAGGTCAAGCCGCTGCTGCCGGTGCTCAGGCCACCTTCTTCGCCCAGCACGCCGTCATCAGCACGCTCGGCCGTGATGCTCCGGCGCAGCAACGCCTCGGCCTCCGTGTCCATGATCGTCACGACGTCCAGCGAGGATGCCTTGGTCTCGGCGATGTCGACGTGCGCTGGTCGCTCGTCGCGGATGAACCGCCCTGCCTCGATGGCCAACTCAACTGCCAACTCACGCAACTCCACCCGCAGGGATTCATCTGGCATGGCGCCGAGTGGTTCGTGCGACAGGCCAGCGCTGGAGGCGCCATGGGTAGGCACATTGAGTGCAATCACGATTTCAGTCCTGACCGCAGCAGGCTGGTTTGGAGACCCGAAGGTTGGGGCAGCACCCGGGTCGACAGACCACGGGTCGAGGAGTGGGGTCGGGCCACGCCGGTTGTTGCACCGTCTCCTCGCGTGCCAGCGCCGCACGCTCGATGACCAAGTCGACCAACCCGGTGACAAACTGCGTGTCGACCCCGACGGTGGGCACTCGGGTCATCTGCAGACCCAACTCCTCGACGGTCTCTGCCGCCTCGGTGTCGAGGTCGAAGACAACCTCCATGTGGTCGGAGACAAAACCGATCGGGGCAACCACCACGCGCTCGACGCCCTCGGCATGCAAAGCCGTGAGGTGGTCGTTGATGTCCGGCTCAAGCCAGGGCTGACTCGGTGGCCCAGATCTCGAGCAGTAGGCGAGATCGGCATCAACCGGCTGACCCATGGTGGCGCTGACCTCTTCGCCGATCGCATCGCTGAGCCGCTGGTGTTGCTCGCGGTAGAGATTGCCGTCTTCATCGCCAGGGCCGGATGTGTCATCCATAGCGTCCGGGATGGAGTGAGTGACACAGATGATGCGCGGTAGTGGCTCATCCGGTGCTTGCTGGTGCATCTCCTGCACAGCGTGCGTGACCAGGGCGACGTTGGTAGCGGCAAAGCCGGGATGGTTCCAATAGGGGCGCACTTTGTCGATGGCCAGCGCTTTGCCTTCGTCGGCCAGCGTGGCGACAGCGTCCGCGAGGTCTTCTCGATACTGACGACATGAGGAGTAACAGGAGTATGCGCTGGTGGTCACCACCACGACGTTGCGCAGACCGGCGTCGTGCGCTTCGCGCAGCGTGTCGGTCAGGAACGGTGCGGAGTTGCGATTTCCCCAGAGCAGCGGGGTGGCCAGGTCGCGGCGATCGAGCTCTGCCCGGAGCGCCTTCAGCAAGTCGCGGTTCTGGTCGTTGATCGGGCTCTTGCCGCCGAAGTGATGGTAATGCTCTGCGACCTGTTCCAGGCGCTCGTCCGGAATGCCACGGCCACCGGTCACCCGACGCAGGAACGGCATGACTTCGTCGGGAGCTTCAGGGCCACCGAACGACAACAACACGACGGCGTCGTAGGGGTTCAACTCCTTCCCGGCGCTGGCCATCGTCTGCGGCTCAGGAACGATGTCAGACAGGTCGGCGCTTGGCTCCGTGTTCTGAGCGCCGGGGTCGGCAATGTTCGTTCCAGGCTCGGCTGTCTCATCCGCCGGCTCGGTCGGTGGTGCGCTCATCAGCGATCTCCTGTCCGCAGGGTGGTGGGGGCGTTCAGGTCCAGCACCACAGCCACCATTCGTATAACAAAGACCAGGATGACTGATGACCACACCACCCACGTGGCCAGGTACCCAGCATTGAATGCCACAACGACTCATCCCGCCACAATCAACGCGGGCACAGCATACAACTCACGTCGCAAGACCTCGGGCACTTCACGCACCAGGACATCGCGCAACACTCCGCCACCAATG